>JBFWYF010000624.1:0-4955 GCA_050186685.1 Pirellulaceae bacterium | reverse complement strand
TGTTGCCGCACTGCATGCGGCGCGCCGCTTCCCGCGCTGCCTGCACCGCCGGCAGCAAAAGCGAGACGAGAATGCCAATGATGGCAATCACCACGAGGAGTTCGACCAGGGTGAACCCCTTCTTACGGAAAACCATATTCCTGACCTCCAACAATGAATGACAAGGACTTTTTCGCGCAGAACAAGCCGCGCCGCACAGGGGGAAGTTGGGGAAGATCGCGACGTTCCGCGAAGCGCAGCCAGCGGCCACTTCCCTGCCAAGCCAACTTTGCGCCAAATTCAGTATCCCTATCCGGGAGAAAAGATTCAATCGAAAGAGAAAAAATATTGCCGCGCTCGAGGGAGGTCCGCTGACGGGTAGTCCGCTCGAGGGCGATCTGCCGCGGCCCCGGCGGCCTCTTCGATCCGCACCGCTGCGTGAGCGGGCCACTCTCGGGACACACCCGACTTACGAGGCAGAGGTGGCGACGGTCGGCGCGCGCATGAGTAACGCCACGCACTGCGCCTGGATGGCTCGCTCCTCGCCCACCGCATCCAGCCCCTCGCCGGTCTTGGCTTTCACGCCGACGCAGCGCGGATCGACCTGCAGAATGTGCCCGATGCGTTCGCTGATCGCCTGTTTGTAGCCGCTCAGCTTCGGACGTTCCGCAAAGACGATGCAGTCGAGATTGACGATCTGCCAGCCCTCAGCCCGCACTCGTTCGCAGGCGATGCGCAACATCTCCGCCGAGTCGCGGCCCCGATTGGCCGGATCGGTGTTGGGAAACAGCTCGCCAATGTCTCCCAGCGACGCCGCGCCCAGCAGCGCATCGGTCACCGCATGCAACAGGACATCGGCGTCACTATGCCCCTGCAACCGCTTGTCGTGTGGAATAACGACTCCGCCCAGCCGCAAAGGGCTGCCAGCGATCAGTGCGTGGGTGTCATGTCCAATTCCAATACGCAGGCCAGGTAGGTCGGGCATGTTCACCAGTCTCATTACGACCCTGGGATCCGAGGAGATTGGTTCTGGGAGTGGTCCGCCGGGCCCCGGCGGCGTCTTTCGTTCGCACTATCTAACCAAAACGACGTCGGCGCCGCTCGGGCCGAGCGGCGTCACTCTCGGGCCACGCTCCGATGACAGCCGCACTCGGGTAGTGTATCTTCCCGCCGAGTGACAACGATAGCTGGGCCTCAGGCAGCGCACCGAATTCGAGGACGACCGACATGAGCGTGTTTGACCGGTTCAAGCTGGATGGGAAACGACTGTTCATCACCGGCGGCAGCCGCGGACTGGGGCGCGAGATGGCGCTGGCCATTGCCGAGGCCGGTGCCGATATCGTGCTCGTCGGTCGGGACGCGGCCAGCCTGGCCGATACGGCCGACGCTGTCCGGCAGCGCGGCCGTCAAGCTACCACCATCTGCGCGGATGTCTCTGAGACGGACCAGTGCGAACAGGCTTGCCGCGAAGCGATCGAACACCACGGACCGATCGACATTCTGATCAACAACGTGGGAGGCCGGCGCGAGAACATCGCGACTCAGAACATGCCACTCGAAAAGTGGCGTCAGCTGATGGATCTGAACCTGACCAGCGTCTTCCTGTGTACGAAGCTGATTGGCGGCGCGATGATCCAGCGAGGACAGGGGGGCCGCATCATCAACATTGCGTCGATCAACGCCTTCGTTTCCGGCAAGGGCATCGCCGGACGACACTACGAAACGGCCAAGGCGGCTGTCGTTCAGTTCACGCGGGCCACAGCCGTCGATTGGGCCCCGTACCATATCACCGTGAACGCCATTTGCCCGGGCGGGTTTATGACCGAGCCCAATATCCGCTGGTCGAAACTCCACCCGGAAGTTATCCAGCATTTTCGTTCGCAAATTCCCCTGGGGGACTACGGCCAGCCAGTAGATCTCGGACCCCTGGCCGTCTACCTGGCCAGCGATGCGGCCCGGTACATGACGGGCGCCGCGCTGGTGATCGACGGCGGCTACACGCTGTGTTGACGCCGGCCGCAGGTCGACTTCCGAGGGAACCTCTCCTCCGAGATCCCCGTGGGGACCCCACCGCTGTCGCGCTGTCGGAGTTCGTGCGAACTGCTGCCTCAAGGGGGGAGCTCCGCCAGTGGCCGAGCTCGCCGCACAGGCGCGCTTGCGCCCGGCCTCTTGGCATATGACGTGCAATCTGCTCTTGCATCCCGGCTGCGGCCGTCACGCCTCAGCCCTCCCTGCCTGAGCCCCTGCGTCTCGTCCCGCCATGTTCCGGCGCCGGTCAGTCGCCAGGTCTGAACTGTGCTCGCGGTACGGGATGCGGGATGTCATCGGTATCGGCCGAGACGCTTCGGTCGCACGGAGGGCGGGAATATGCACGCCGTATGTCTTTCGTTGCTCGTCCTTGGGCTCGGCCCCGATCAACCGGACGTTATCGTGGAACGCGTAGACCGGATCGAACTGAACCATATTGTGCGCGTGTCCGTCGTGTCCGATGGCCTGGGGGGATGGTCGGTAAACTGCACGAAGGCCTTCGACTATTGGAATGTCTGGGGCTGGTACGGATTCCCCGAGTATGATTTCCATATCCGCGAATGGGATACGGCGCGCCGCAATCATCTACTCGTGCGAGAGAAAGGCGAGTACGCGCTGTACGCGACAGGTCACAACGGCAAACGATACTGCCTTCGCTCCAAGGTCTTTATCGAAACCTGGACGCTGCACGATCCCGAGCGCGTGGATGGGGAGACTTTTCCCGTTAATCGGCGTCATCGGATCCCGGGTTTTCGCCCTGATAGCACCGCGAAGCGCATCGATCCGTTCGGACCGATCCATTGATTCATGAATCGGCATTGACGGCAGGCCCGCTTGGCCTTTACCTTCCTCGCTGCATGGAGCCCATTACACAGGAGGTAGCTCATGGCCAAGAAGACCACATGCCCGGTTACGCGTGAGGAGTTCACGCAACATGCCCAGCCGCTCGAGTTCGCCATCGCCGGTGTTCCGCTCGTCGCCGAGGTCAAGGAATTCTCGACCGGGTCGCTGGGCTGGAACACGAACGGCAAGATAACGATCAAAGTGGGCGAAAAACTGGTCAGCGTGCAGGTGGGGCTTAACCTGACGATTGTCGGCTCCAAGGAGCTTCCGCGGACCGAAATGGCCGTTGCGCATCCAGAGACCTGAGCGGCGCTGCCGTGGCCCCCTTTTGCGCTGCCGTAACGAGCGTAGCTACGGGGGACCACGCTCCGGCGAGTGTAGTTACGAGTCGCGCAGATGGCTCCCCACGACGCGCATGGTTTCGCGTTGCCGTTGAGCGATCAGTGCCCGAGCTGGCTCAATCTTGGCGCGCGCCGCCGCGGGATCGCGAGCCAGCGCGAGGACGGCGGGCACGATGCCGGCGTGCTCCGCAGGGCGGTCGAGGTCAAATAACCAGTCACCGAGCCCGATGTCGCGCCACATGAACCCCTTGCTGGTCTGCTCTTCGAACCGGCAGACGATGGCGGGGATGCCGTTGCCCACGGCCATAATGGGCGAATGCATTTCGCTGCCAAACAGCCCCGCACTGTGCACGTAGGTGCTGAGCGCCTCGTCGGTCAACCAGAATTTTGACCGCCACACGACGCGGCGTCGCACGTCGTCGGGCAGCCGGTCGAACAACATTTCGCGACCCACCGCCATCTGGGTCATGTCCTCCGGGCACAGCAGCACCTTGAGCGGCGTTTCCCGGACCACGGCGACGATCGCGTCGCGAATAGCCCGGTGGTCTGCCTCCTTCATGCCCTCGTTGCGCGCGTGTTTGACGGCGTCAAACGCCCGTTTCTTGGCGGGAATCGACCAGTAGGGCGTGAAGCGAAGTCGCGTCAGGCAGCACAGAAACTGACCATCGTCCAAGTCGTGGGCGGCCAGGAACTCCCTCGCCGCGGCGTCGTTGCGGAGATCACAGGCGAAAGCGCCATCCGGAGCGAACTCCATCACAGGACACCGAACGCCCTCGCGCCGAGCCAGCTCGAGCGACACCGAATCGCGGAAGTAGACGAAGCGGGCCTGGCTGAGCAGCTGCTTGTCGTTACTGCCGGCGAACGCGCCAAGGGTAATGCCATAGACGCCAAAAGGCTTGCCCGTGTGGCGGACGAAAGCGGCTACATCCTTGGCAGCCACCAGGGAGGGCCCGGATCCATGCAACAGGAAATCCGCCCATGCGACGGCCTCGGCCAGGTCCGCATTGGACGCTCGTCCTTCGTCGTTCAGCGTTCCTTTGACGATTTTCAGCTTCGGGAAGCGGCGGTGCTCCATCTCGGCAACTTCAGGCGACAGATCCCCTGACGCCCAGAGCACCACCTCGGCATCCGGCAAGTGCCGCTCGATTAGCGCCAGCACACCGGGGGTGTGGGCAATGTCGCCGATGTTGACCACCTGCCACGACGAACGCAACAAGATTCGCGGTGCTGCCGGGGATGCGGCCCGAATGGCAGCGGCGATACTGGCCAGAGTGGAGAACTGCAGGAAATGGCGGCGATGCAACATCGAACGCGTCTCACGAAGGTATGGCCTGGAACCACCAGCATATCCTCCGGAAACGGCCTGCTGTAGGGATAGCTGCCCCCCCGCGCGGCAAGAAGGAGTTCGGAAGACATCGTAACCGTTGACACCCTGGAGAGCGGCGACGATGGGGGTTTGCTCACGCGGCATCATCCAACGCTGGGGCGCTCGCCCGGACTGCTTTACCGGGAGTGAACCACGAAGCACACGAAGAATTGCAGGAGAAAGCAAGACTACCGAATCCGCCGCTTCCCGCTTCGTGCTCCTCGTGTGCTTCGTGGTCCGTTCACGGCCCGGCTTGAGGTGTGGGCTCCGCAGGCTCCGCCAGTGCTTCCCTCGCGGGCCAGCCACTTCCAGCTGAAGACACTGGCGGAGCCGGCTTTGTGCGTGCTCCCGTCGCACAGGGCCAACCACTCCTCCTGAGGACACTGGCGGAGCCAGTG
>JBFWYF010000623.1:0-4958 GCA_050186685.1 Pirellulaceae bacterium | reverse complement strand
TACATTCCCGAGCTTGCCAAAGCGGATCGCCAGTGGTTCGGCATCGCCATAGCCACCGTGGACGGCCAGGTCTTCGAAGTCGGTGACAGCCGTCAGCTATTCACCGTTCAGTCCATATCCAAGCCATTCGTCTACGGGCTGGCGCTCGAAGACCATGGCGTCGAGCAAGTCCTGGCCAAGGTCGGCGTCGAGCCGACAGGGGAGGCGTTCAACGCCATCGTACTCGACGAGGCGTCCAATCGTCCGTTCAACCCGATGGTGAATGCGGGGGCGATCGCCGTCGCCGACCTCATCCGGGGGACCGACTACCCCGAGCGTATTCAGCGTCTGCTGGCCATGTTCGCCAGGTACTGCGGGCGCGAGGTGTACATCGACAATTCCGTCTTTCTGTCCGAGCGTCAGAGCGGACACCGCAATCGAGCCATCGGACACTTGATGTTGAACTTCGGCATGGTCAGTCAGCGGATCGAAGAGTCACTCGAGCTCTATTTTCAGCAATGTGCTGCGCTCGTTACGTGCCGGGACCTGGCACTGATGGGCGCAACCCTCGCCAACGGCGGCGTACATCCGATTACCCAGGCTTGTGCGATCCCTAAGCAATTCGTCAAGTATGTGCTGAGCGTCATGTATTCCTGTGGGATGTACGATTACACGGGCGAATGGGCCTATCGGATCGGCATCCCATCCAAGAGCGGCGTGGGTGGTGGAATCGTGGGCGTGATTCCGGGCCAGTTCGGCATCGCGGTGTTCTCCCCTCCGCTCGACGCCAAGGGAAACAGCGTCCGCGGTATCCGCGTCTGTCGCGAGTTGTCCGACCGCTTTGGACTGCACGCCTTCGAAACCGGATTCTCCGGGCCGCATCTGCGCGACCTGCTGCGGCCCGTTCGCGGCCAGACGGAGTGACGCTGTTGCCGCGTCCAGCTTCCAGGGTCCGCGCAGTCGCAAGCGATTAACAGAGCGAGGGAGAGAGCGCAGAGCCGCCGCGGAGCGGCGGACCACACTGGGGAGTTACTTTCTGCGTCCACCTACGGCGCGCCAGATTCCGTACACGGGAATGCCCGACAGCACGATGACTAAGCCGGGCCAGGCATAGACGGGCTTGACGATCAGCAGATCGATCATGATCAGCGCACACACGACGACGTAGAACAGCGGCGCGAGCGGATAGCCCCACGTCCGATAGGGACGGGGCGCGTCCGGCAGCCGGCGCCTCAGCACGAACAGCCCCGCGATCGTCAGGACATAGAAAAACAGCGCGGCAAAGATGACATAGTCCAGCAGCTCGCTGTACGTACCCGAAAAGATCAGCAGGATGGTCCAGGTTCCCTGCAGGAGCAACCCCGCCGCGGGCACACCGCGGCGGTTCAGCCGCCCGATCGAACGGAAGAACAGCCCATCTTGAGCCATCGCGTAATACAGGCGGGCTCCCATCAAAATCATGCCGTTGACGCAGCCAAAGGTGGAAATCATGATCGCGACGGCCATCAGCGGCACGCCGAGCCGCGGCGAAACCATCTCCAGCACGGCCGTGCCGACGCGATCGTCCCGTGCGTGGGCAATGCCGCGCTCTAAAGGACCCGCGCCATCCGCTTCGCCGGACATGGGGAGCGCCGCCAGATAAGTGACATTCGCCAGCAGGTACAGCCCGATCACGAAACTCGTTCCGAGCACGAGGCTGAGCGGCAGATTGCGATGCGGGTTTTTCACTTCACCGGCCGTGAAGGTAACATTGTTCCAGGCGTCGGCCGAGAAGAGCGATCCCACCATCGCGCCCCCCATTACCATCAACGCGGGCAGCCAGAAGCCACCTCCGGTCAGCTCCTCTGTCATGGCGAAACGAGGCGTCTGGCGGATCCCCGCCCACCAGTCCCGCATATTGGCATCGATGGCCGTCGAGTTGGCCGCCGTGAACAGTCCGGCACCAATCAACAGGAGCAAGCCGCAAGTCTTTGCCACCGTAAAAATGTTCTGCACCCACTTGCCGGCCTCGATATCGCGGCAGTTCAGCAGGGTGAGCACGACCGTCACCGCGACGGCCACCAATTGCCCCGCCGAAATCGTGAACTCCGATCGCTCGAAAAACACGAGCGGCTCGGCACTCCACGGCAAAGGGAGAGACAGCGAGATTCCCAGATTCGCCTGGCGAAACAGAATGTGATCCGTGCCGCAGGCCGGCACGAGCACGCCCAGGAACTTGGCAAACGCCACCGATACCGCGGCGATCGAGCCCGTTTGAATGACCAGGAACAGCGTCCAGCCGTACAGAAACCCCCACAGCGGGCTGAAGGCCTGCCGCAGGTAAACGTACTGACCGCCCGCTTGCGGCATCATCGCCGCCAGCTCGGCGTAGCTGAGTGCGCCGAGCACCGTCAACAGGCCCGTCAAGACCCACACCAGCAAGAACCAGCCAGAGGCCCCCACGTCCCTCGCAATGTCCGCCGAGACGATAAAGATCCCTGAGCCGATCATGGCTCCCGTCACCAGCATCGTGGAGTCGAACAATCCCAGCTTCTGCTGGAGCACGGGTGGCGCGGGCTCTCCGGTCGTCGGGCCCTCATGCGGCGTGGAAAACGCAGTCATGGCACTCCTTCAGCTCATTGGCTGGGATCCTTGGCCAACGAACCGCCTGGCGAAACACCGTGCAGCGAGATTTCCGCTCGGAGCTCCTGGCCCAGCACGCTGTGCCAGCGCCCGTACAGGAAGTAAATCAGCAGCCCGAGCGCCAACCATGCGAATAACCGCCACCAGTTGGCGGCCGGCAGGGAGAACATCAGCAACAGGCAAGCGGCGATCCCCAGCAGCGGGATGACTGGCACGAAAGGACAGCGAAACGGCCGTTGCGCCTGCGGATTCGTGCGACGCATGATCAGCACCGCGGTGCAGACAATCACAAAAGCGAATAAAGTGCCGATGTTAGTCAAATGCAGCAACGCATCGATCGGCAGAAAGCCCGCCAGTACCGCCACGAACACCCCGATCAGGATCGTACTCTTCCAGGGCGTCAGAAACCGCGGATGAATATCGGCAAAGAACTGGCGCGGCACCAGTCCGTCCCGCGCCATCGCGAGGAAGACGCGGGGGGCGCTCAGCATCATCACCAGCAGCACGGACGTGATTCCCGCCACGCCCGCAAATGCGATCAGGAACTCGGCCCATCCCAGTCCCACCCGCTTGAATGCGTCCGAAACTCCGGCGTCTTTGCTCAGCTCCGAATATGGCACCATGCCGGTCAGCACGGCGACGACCGCGATGTACAACACCGTGCAGATGATCAGCGAAGCAATGATCCCGACTGGCACATCGCGCTGCGGATTCATCGCCTCTTCGGCATGCGTCGAGACGGAATCGAAACCGATGTAAGCGAAGAATATGATCGCCGACCCGGCGAGCACACCCACCGGTTCGCCCGCCAGATTCGTGCTGCCGAGCACGGGAATGCCGAAAAAACTGACTCCAGTCCAGCCGAACGGAGCAAAGTCGCGAGTCCAGTTCTCCGGGGCCACATAGAAAGCGCCGACGGCAATTACGAACAGCACCGCCGCGACCTTGATGCCGACCATCAGGGCATTGAAACCGGCGCTCTCGCTGATACCTTTCACCAGCACCATCGTGACCAGCGCCACAATCAGGATCGCGGGCAGATTCAGCCATGCCTGCTGGATGTTCTCGAGCCCCGATTCGACGTTCGAGTCCCCCACCGGGCCCACGACCAGGTTCACGCCGTCCTGCTGGACCGTCTGGACCCAGAACGTACCCGTAGCCGGCTGGACACTGCCGTCGATCCACCGAGCTTCCTTGACATCGAGCGCCCGCTGTGTCACGGGAACACCGCGATGCTCCGCCACCACATTCGGCAGGATATGCCCCTGGTCGTATTTATAGGGTGCCCCCGAAAACACCATGGGAACGACAATGCCGAACTTCAGCAGCACGCTCTGGAAATAGCCGGACCAGCCGTTACCCACCGTCGCGGCGCCGACTGCGTACTCCAGCACCAGATCCCAACCAATGATCCAGGCGAATAGTTCCCCGACGGTCGTGTATGCGTACGTGTACGCGCTCCCCGCCACGGGTGCCATGGACGCGAATTCGGCATAACAGAGTGCGGCGAAGACACAGGTGAGTCCTGCAACCAGATAGGAAACCATGAGTGCCGGACCAGCTACGTCCCGCGCGGCGGCGCCGGTGGCCACGAAAATCCCCGCCCCAATCACCGCTCCAATCCCAAGGCTCGTCAGCGAGACAGGACCTAGTACGCGGCGCAAACGGTGCTCACCGGCCATTTCGTCCAGCAGAACTTGGAGCGACTTGGTGGCGAAGAGCTGTCGATGGAGCATGCGTCTCTCGCTTTCTCATGATCGGTCCGGCTGCCCGTCACGACAGTTTGGAATGGGCGGCACGTCTCTCACGAAGGGCCCGGAACCATTCCCACATCATGGGCAACACGGAAATTACGATGATCGCCAGAATGACCAGGGTAAAATTGCGCCGCACGGCCGGAATATTGCCGAACCAGTGTCCGGCGAACAGGAATATTCCCACCCAGGCGACAGCCCCCACAGCGTTGTAGGCCGCAAACCGGCCGTACGACATCTTGCCCACGCCGGCCAGAAAAGGCGCAAACGTGCGGACGATCGGGACGAATCGGGCGAGCACAATCGTCTTGGCACCGTACCGCTCATAGAACCGCTGCGCCCGTACCAGGTGCTCTCGGTTCATCAACCAGCCACCCTGGTAGCGGAAGACGCGCGGGCCGATGACGTAACCGCAACCGTAGTTCACCGCGTCGCCCAAGATCCCGGCGACCGTCAACAGCACGAACAGCAGATAGACGTCCATCGCACCTAACGCCGTAAATGTCCCAGCGGCAAACAGCAGCGAGTCCCCCGGCAGGAAGGGGGTTACGACCAGCCCGGTCTCGCAGAAGATCACGATGAACAACAGATCGGAAGAGCGTC
>JBFWYF010000622.1:0-4963 GCA_050186685.1 Pirellulaceae bacterium | reverse complement strand
CGATCTTGCACCTCCGTGCTACACCTTCAGTGAGGCTCCGACGACATTGTTGGCTTCCAAGCGGGAGTCGTCAACCGTCGCCAAGGGACCCAGCGTGAGAGCCCCAACGCATTGTCTGGCTTAGAGTAGCGAACGGCGGACCGTTGAAGGCCGGCCCGCCAGGCGTCTAAAAAAGTTGGACCCAGGGTCCTACGCCGTCCCGTCCCTAGCGATCGCACAAATTCCCCTTGTTCCGTAGATCGCTGCGCGTATTCTATTTGCGCCGCTCCGGCCCCTCCAGTTTTTCCGCCCGCAGCGAGCAACTGTTCGCCGACCCCGGCAGCCGTTGATGTCCCTTCAAGAGCGCTAGCGATGAATGCCCTGCTTGTTTCCACAATTCTCTGCGACCGCTGTCACGCTGAGATCTCCGCCCAGGTTCGCCAGTGCCCCCATTGTGGGGCCGCCCAAACGGTCGCCACGCTGAGCGGCAACACGGCAACGCCGGCGGCGGCCCCCCACTCGGAGTACCGTGAGCGGCTCATTGATAAGCCCTGGCTGCTGACGGTGGTGCTGCTCCACGTCGGACTGCTCGGCATTCCGCTTTACTGGACCACCCGCTACTCCCTCGGCGTACGCCTGGGAATCTGTTTGGCGTCGGTTGTCTATACGATCGCTGCGGTGGCGGGCATCGGCTGGGGTCTCTGGTATATCTACTCCCAGCTCGCGTGACCCTATCCAGATCCACCGGACGGCGTCCCCCGCTTCTCCGCAGCGGGTACTAATCCGTCGATCTGGACCGCCTTGTGCCCCTTGAACGCACCGGGCTGAGCATGGAACTTGGTGACACCTTCGACGGACACGTGCAGCGGACCACGTATGTCCTGTTCGGTCGTAATCACATCGCCGACCCGCAGGCCGATGAGATCGGCCGTCGTAATGCGAGACTCGGCCAGCGTCACCACCAGTTCCACTTCCGAGCCGTTCACCTGGCGTTCGATTCGGCTGCGAGTCTCCTGATTGGCGCCGCCCCGGCTGTACCCTACCCAGCTGTTGGAGGTCAGCTTGGAGCTGATCCGCTCAATATTGTTGAACGGGATACACAGATTAATCATGCCACGCACTTCGCCCAGCGTGATCTCGAAGCTGATCAGGACGACGACTTCATTCGGCGGCACGATTTGGACGAGTTGCGGGTTGCTTTCGACCCGTTCGACCGATAACTCGAGGTCGACGACGTTCTGCCACGACTTCTTCATCTCGCGCAGAAAAATTGAGCTTAGCCTCGCCACCAGTCGGAGTTCAATTTCGGTCAGCGGGCGGCGGGATACGGGCGTGGCTTCTTTGCCGCCTCCCAGCAACCGATCGATGATGGGATAGAGGATCGACGGATTGATATCGAGGATCAGGTTGGACTCAAGCGGAACGGCACGGAGCAAGTTGAAGCACGTCGGGTTCTCGAGACTGAACACGAACTCGCTGTAGGTCAGCTGGTCGACACTGGTTAACTTGACTTCGACGATTGACCGCAGCATCGCGGAGAGCGCCGCGCCGAAGTTGCGGCTGAATCCCTCGTGAAGCGACTGCAACGCCCGCATCTGCTCCTTACCCACGCGCTCGGGGCGTTTGAAGTCGTAAGGAGTAACCTTCTCGCGGGAACGGATCTGGTTCATGGGGCGAGGCGCCGGACCGCCGCGTGCCGGCGCGGGTTTGGCCGACCCTGTGTCCAGAGCCGTCAACAGGCTTTCCACCTCTTGTTGGCTGAGCACTTCTTCGGGCATGGTTCCCATCCGTGTGAAAGGGAGCGACCGCTCGCTCGACGCATCCTTGCCACCCATGGCCACGGCGCAACCCGGGTCTACGATCTCCACCGTGCTCCGGGACGAGTCCCTGCGGGCGCCGGATCGGATCCGGGTTGCGGTCTACTCCCGCACATGGCCTTCGCCGTAGACGATGTACTTGTAGCTGGTCAATTCCTTTAACCCGCAGGGGCCGCGGGCATGAAACTTGTCCGTGCTGATTCCAATTTCGGCGCCTAACCCAAATTCTCCGCCGTCGTTGAAGCGAGTGCTGGCGTTCACCATGACCGCGGAACTGTCGACGCCGGCCACGAATCGTCGCGCCGCAGCCAGATCACGAGTCACGATGGCATCCGTATGATGGCTTCCATAGTGGTTGACGTGCGTAATCGCTTCCTCCAGCGACCCGACGACTTTGACCGAGATCGTCGGGCCTAGATACTCGGCGAAATAGTCGGCCGATTCCGCGGCGCTCGCGGCTGGGACGGCCGCACACGTGGCCGGGTCACCGCGGATTTCGACCCCGTGGTCCGCCAGCGCTCGGCCGATGCGGGGCAAAAATCGCTCCTGCACGTCCGCATGCACCAACAGCGACTCGCACGCATTGCAGACGCCCATCCGCTGGCATTTGGCGTTAACCACAATCCTTTCAGCCATATCCAGGTCCGCGGTCGCGTCGATGTACACGTGACAGTTGCCGGTAAAATGCTTGATCACCGGCATTTTCGCCTCGGCCGCGACCCGCCGAATCAGACTCTCGCCTCCCCGCGGGATCGCGACATCGATGAACTCGGCCAGTTGCAGAAAGTGTCCGACCGCATTGCGATCGGTGGTATCCACCAGCTGGACGGCGTCGGCCGGAATGTCACACGCCCGGCCGACCTCCCGGAGAATCCGCACGATCGCAGCGCTCGAGTGCATCGCCTCTTTACCGCCGCGCAGGATCACCGCATTGCCACTCTTCACGCAGATGGCCGCCGCGTCCGCCGTCACATTGGGACGCGATTCATAGATGAAAAACACCGTCCCCAACGGGACACGGACCTTCAGAACCTCCAGGCCATTCGGTCGCCGGGACGACTCGATCACTTCTCCCACCGGATCCGCGAGGCCCGCAACCTCTACCAGACCGTCGGCGATCGCCTGCACGCGTTCGACACTCAGCTTCAACCGGTCAATCTGGGCCGCGCTCAATCCGTACCTCGGAGCCGCCACCAGATCCAACTCATTGGCGGCGATAATCTCCCCGATGCGATCTTTCAACGCTCGCGCCGACTCGCGCAACCAACGGTTCTTGACCGCTCCGGTCAGAACCGCCAATTCGGCTGTCGACGCCTTCGCGCGCTCAGCCACGCTCCGGCAGTATCCCGCCAGATCCGTGTGTTCCCGTTCCCCTCGTTCGGCAACCGACATAGCTTTCCGTCACAGCAAAAAAAGATTCATCGGCCTGCGGCGCCGCTCGGACCCGCGTTCCGTTACCCACTCGAACGCTCGGGAGCGGGCCCAGCCCCTTCGCCGCTCTCCCAGACCTCCTCCGGGCGAGGAAGTATCGAGCAATCCGCGACTTCGGTCAATGGCGACCCATGCTCCGGTAAGCCATGCTAGCGAAGCTGCCATTCGTGCCCGTCCAGACCACCCGTCGCTGCAAACAGCTGCAGCGCCTGACGTACCGGCAAGACGTCGTGCACGCGCAGCACCTGCACACCCTGCCGGGCCAGCGAGAGGGCGACCCCTACGGTCCCAGCCGTGCGATCCACGGTGCTATCGCCCAAAACCTTGGCGATAAATCCCTTGCGCGAATGTCCTACCAGGACGGGGCAGCCCAGCTGAAGAAACCGGTCACAGTGGGCAGCCAAAGTCAAATTGTGCTGGTGGGACTTGCCGAATCCGATCCCTGGATCGAGACAGATCCGGTCGAGCGGCAGTCCGGCGGCGGCGAGCGCATCGCGACGCAGTTCAAGATAACGGTAGACATCCTCCACGACGTTGTCATACGTGGGGTGGTCCTGCATCGTCTGGGGCGTCCCCTGCATGTGCATGGCACACACGCCTGCGCCGAACTGCCGGACGACCGGGACCATATCCGGATCACCTGCCAATCCTGTGACATCGTTGACAATTTCGACACCCTCCTCGAGCGCCGCGCGGGCCACGTCCGATTTGCTCGTATCGATGGACAGCGGAATGTCGGTTCGCTGGCGCAGTTCGCGAAGGACTGGCACGATGCGGCGCAGTTCCTCGTCGGCGGGCACTGGTTGGGAGTAAGGACGTGTGCTTTCACCACCAATATCCAGAATATCGGCACCGGCGGCGATCAGCTGTTCGGCCCGTTCGATCGCGGCGTTCGTCGCCAGGAACCGCCCTCCGTCGGAGAAGCTGTCCGGGGTGACGTTCACGATCCCCATCAGGAGGGGCAGCTGGCCACACGGGAGCCGGCGCGTGCGCAATTGCCAGGCGGTTGCCCGGTCAAGCCCCGCTGGCCGTTTGGTGCCGGTGAGAGATACAATTCCGGCCTGGTGCTGTTCCATACACGTACCACACTCTGAGAGCAACGATGGTCACCCAGGAATCAACATCCCTGCCCGAGGGCGAGAAAAAGTACCGGCACTTCATAAATGACATCATCGACGCGGATTTGCAATCCGGTAAGTGGCAGGGGCGCGTTCACACCCGATTCCCTCCCGAACCCAACGGATATCTCCACATCGGGCACGCCAAATCGATCTGTCTGAACTTCGGACTCGCGCAGCAGTACGGCGGCAAGTGCAATCTGCGCATGGACGACACGAACCCGACGAAAGAGGAAGTCGAATACGTCGAGTCGATTCATGAGGACGTCCGTTGGCTGGGATTCCAATGGGATGGCGAGTACTACGCCTCCGATTACTTCGAACAGCTGTACCAGTGGGCCATCCAGCTGATTAAGGCCGACAAAGCCTATGTATGCGATCTGTCGCCGGACGAAGTGCGGGCACATCGGGGAACCTTAACCGATGCCGGCCGCAACAGTCCCTACCGCAAGCGGTCCGTCGAGGAGAATCTGGACCTGTTCGAGCGGATGCGGCGAGGTGAATTTCCGGATGGCAGCCGGTCGCTGCGGGCCAAGATTGACATGGCCGCTCCGAACCTGAATTTGCGCGACCCCGTCATGTATCGCATCCTGCGCGCCGAACACCATAGATCGGAAG
>JBFWYF010000621.1:0-4968 GCA_050186685.1 Pirellulaceae bacterium | reverse complement strand
TGGAGGCTGTCGCGAGAAAACTTCGGGAGGCGAATCCAGGGTTTGACGGAAAGGTCACCTCAACGATAGAGGCCAGTGTCGTCACGGCTCTGGCATTCTTGAGTCATGAGGTCACCGATATTTCGCCTGTGCGGGCGCTAACTGGTCTGAAGTCCCTTTCGTGCGGAGGGTCCGACACGCCGAAAGGGAAACTGGCCGATCTTTGGCCGCTACACGGCTTGGCACTTTCCAGCCTGAATATACAACATACGGCAGTATCAGACCTTGTCCCGCTGAGGGGAATGCCGCTGACCCACTTTGAATGCTACTGGACGCCCGTGTCGGACTTGTCGCCGCTTGAAGGCATGCCGATCACGGCAATCGATTGTGCACGTACGAACGTGTCCGACCTTTCGCCGCTTAGTGGCATGCCCCTAGCGCTACTGTACTGCAACGGGGCACAAGTGTCCGACCTTTCGCCGCTAGCAGGACGGCCCTTGATTTCGTTGATTTGTGATTTCCAACCCACACGAGACACCGACGTCCTTCGTGCCATCAAGACGCTGGAAAAGATCAACGGCAAACCGGCGGCCGAGTTCTGGAAGGAAGTGGATGGTGAGAACCAGCCGACGGAGGCCAATTGGGCATCTCCCGCTGAAGACTAAGGTCATTCCGGACGTTATTGCTGATGGCGTATGGCCAAAGTACTCCGCCGAGGCCACAACCCGAAGAACACCGCATGACTGAGGCTGGTTGACGGCGGAATCTGGGCCGAGATGACAGCGGCGCGGCCTGTTTTCCAACGGACGCGCGCGGCAACACCGCGGCCGTTTGAAAATGGACCAGGCGGATTAGTCACGCCGTCTGCCACGCATAGCGCTTCAACAGGCCATCGAACCGCGTCCGGCCACGAATCCTCGACAGCAGCGGAATGCCTTCGTCGCTCAACTTCACACTGTCCCGATCGCATCAACCGGGCGACGGGCAGGCTTTCGGTACGAGCCTGGGCGACAAATGCGTCGGCTTGCGATTCAACCAATTTCGCGTTCGGCACAGGTCCGCCGGCGCCGTGGAAATGTATACTCGACCGATCGACCACCTCGATTCCAAAAAAGAGGGGAATCCATGACCTCGCAGCGTAGACTTGGCGACAGTGGATTGACAACGCCGCCGCTGATCCTAAGCGGCAACGTTTTCGGGTGGACGGCCGATCGGACGGCATCCTTCGCCGTCCTCGATGCGTTCATCGCGGGTGGCGGACGGATGATCGACACGGCGGACGTTTATTCCGTATGGGCCCCGGGCAACGTGGGGGGGGCGAGTCGGAGACGATCATCGGCGAGTGGCTCGCAAACCGCGGCCGCCGCGACGACATTCTGATTGCCACCAAAGTTGGCATGAAGCCGGACGGTCCACGGGCCCTCACGGCCGAGCGGATTGCTGTCGGTGTGGAGGCATCGTTGAAGCGGCTCCGTACAGATCACATCGACCTGTACTTTGCACACCGGGACAATGCCGAGACTCCGCTCGCGGCTACGCTCACGGCCTTCGACCGATTGATCCGTGCGGGAAAAGTCCGCGCGATCGGCGCGTCCAACTATGACGCCGCGCGCTTGGCGCGGGCACTCGAAATCAGCGAAGAACGGGAATTGCCCGCTATACGGTCTTGAGGCTGGGACGAGGTGACAGTATCACCCTTCCGGCGCGAGAAAGTAAATCGGACGCAGCGGCCCGCGGCCGAACCAGTTCCACTCGCACGGGTACGTCAACGAGATGAACGATGCCGTGGACTGTGCCCTCGATCCGCAGCGAAATCCGCAGCCAGGGCCGCTGATGGCTTGGGACACACTGGCCGTGCTGATGGCCGGGTATGAGTCGAGCGAGAAGGCTGGCGCCTTTGTGGATCTGACGGAATACACCCGCGGCCGGGAGTTCCTGCCGCAAGAGTTGCCCGATCCGCGTCAGTTCGGTCGAGTGTTCCAGCGGTTGCCGTAGCGCCTGATGACTTGCTTGAGACGAACGTCCGTTAAGTTTGCCGACCTTGCATCCCGGCTTTGGTTCTGGATGATGCATCGCAGTACCAGATGGCTTGGGTTCCGTGGAATGTTGCAAACCGAAAGGGAGCACGTATGCACGTTGAGAAGTTTCGTGGACGGTCCGTCGCAGTGCTGTGGAAGGGCATTGCGGTTCTGTCCTTGATTGGGGCCGTCGGCTGCGGTGGTCAAAGTGCGAAAACCACGGACTCTTCGAACGCTGCCGCCGACAATGGTCAGTCGACAGACGCTGGTAGTTCGGTGGTCGATGAACAGGCGTTCCAGCAGTGGCTGGAGAAGCTGAATTCCGATGATGAAACTGCCAGGTGGGACGGTGCTGGCGAATTCATGAAGCTAGCGTTCGCTGCTCGCCAGAGTGACGATGAGCGCCAAGGATCTGGGGCTGGCGACCTCGATCCAACACGGGTGGCCGCGGTGCCCATGGTCGTCGAAGGGATCAATCTTCAGGCACCGCTTGGCGGTGACGTCAACCAGTCTCTCTGTCGAGCCCTGATTGCCCTCGACACGGACGACCTGAACGCATGCCGGAGCATCTTGAAGGAGCAGGATTCCTTCGCAGTGCGACTGGACATGACCATCGAACTCGGAAAGTGGGTCGTCAATTCGCTCGGCAAGCCGTATGGCATCTCGAATCAGTTCCAGCGGCTCTTTCCGAAGTTCGAGAAGAAAGAAAAAGCCGCCGTTCAGGCGCTCTCGGAAGCACTAAAGGATCCCGATCCCACCGTGCGGCAGAAGGCGGCTGAGATGCTTGGCGAGATTGGACCGCATGCCAAACCTGCCGAGCAGCCGCTTCGAGACGCGATGGCAAATGACGAGAGCGACGATGTCAAGTTTGCCGCGACGAGCGCCCTGTTCAAGATCGTGAACCCGGAGGGCGGCGATTCGGCGAACCCATAACGTGGGCGATTCCGTGCCAAGCTGAGACGTGGATTGGCATTTCACCGGTCATTGTTCAGTTCCTGCATGTCGATCGATAGCGCCGCCTTCCGCCCAACCTTGATCTTCGACGGCCCGCCGAAGGCTGCCGCGACGCTGATCCTCGCCCACGGCGCCGGGGTGCCGATGGACTCGCCCTTCATGGAGTCGATCGCTGCGGGCCTGGCAAAGTACGGGATACGTGTCGTGCGGTTCGAGTTTCCGTACATGGCAGCTCGTCGGACCATCGGCAAGCAGCGCCCACCTGACCGCGAGCCCGTGCTACGAGAAACCTGGTTGAACGTCATTCGGTCGGTAAAGACCAAGCGGCTGTGCATCGGAGGCAAGTCGATGGGGGGGCGGATCGCCAGCTTGATCGCTGACGAGGCCGGCGTCGCTGGGCTGGTCTGCCTGGGCTATCCGTTCCACCCCGTGGGCAAGCCGGACCAGTTGCGAATCGAACACCTGAAGTCCATCAGGACGCCGGCCCTAATCGTCCAGGGAACCCGCGATCCGTTTGGCAGCCAAGAGGAGGTTGCGGGATATTCGCTTTCGCCGGCAGCGAGGCTGCACTGGCTTCCAGATGGTGACCACAGTTTTGAACCGCGGAAGTCATCTGGGAGGACGAGCGAACAGAATCTGGCGGAAGCGGTCGAAGTGGTGGCGGGGTTTTGCTCGTCGCCCACGAAATAGGCGCACTGCGGAGCCATCGGCAACCGCAAGCAATTCCCACGCGACGGAAGCTGCGCGCCCCATTGGGGCCGCCGTGGTACGCATCACATCACTGCTGCTTTCGGCGTCGGTCGGACAACGCGTGCTGGCGATGTTCGGATTCCAGATGGCTTCGTCAAATCCGTCGGGCCACGAGATGGAGGCATGGACTGCCAGGCTGCGTCGCGTGCAGCGTCCCTGGGTAAGACTTTGATGATCGGTTGCAACGAGTCCGCGTTGATTGCGTGCGATCAGGCCAAGCTTAAAATGCTGTTCAGACTCAATCCGATCGACGAGGAATTCGATGAGACGCTGGCACTTGATCTTGTTGTTTGCGGCAATTGTCGGGCCGGCGATCGTCGCTCTCCCAATCCTCGCGGCCCCCCTGGACACTGCCGACTTGATTGAAACGCCGGCCGAGGCGATGCAACGACACGAGTGTGTCGCCGAGCGGCGCGGGGGCACGGACATCATTTGCCATCGGGGCTCCTCTGAGTTTGCCAAGGAAAACACCCTTGAGGCATACCGGGCCACGTTCGAGCTGGGAGGGGACGGCAACGAGATCGACATCCGGGCCACGATGGACGGCGTGCTTGTCTGCTTTCACGACGACATGCTCGACCAGCACCTGGAAGCATACGGCGACGTGGCCGACTGGCTCTGGGAGGACTTGCAGCAGCTCCCGTTCCGCAATCCCGGCCAATTCGGCGACCAGTGCCGCATCCCGACGCTAGCCGAAGTCTTCCAGCTGCACCGCCGCCACGCAGGCTTGATGCACCTGGACATCAAGCGACCCGGTTTGGACAAGGCGATTGCCGAGCTGCTGACGAAGATGGATATGTGGGACCACGTCGGCTACTGCAACACGGATCACGGTGGGGTGATCCTGACGGACGAGCGCTATAAGCCGCGACGCTACAAGGGCGGACTGTACCTGGATCGCGGCGAGGTGTTTCCAGACGCGATCGCGGCCGTACTGCAGAATCCCGGCGACGGGGTGATCGTGGACGATCCCCGCGGAGTGGTGGTCGCGTTAGGTCGAAAGCTCGGCACGCTGTCCACGGCCCCGGTCGCTCCTAAGCAGATCCCCTTACCGATCATGCGGGAAGCGGAAGCAAACCCGTTCGCCATTTTGCAGACGACCGAAGCGACGAGCGACCAGATTCTGCTCCGCGCCCGGGCGGCCGATCAGTTGCTGAACCTGCGCGTAGCGGGGGAGGCATTTACGCTGCTGGAGGAGCGCGTCCGCAATCGGGCCCTGCACAAGGAGTGGATGTACCACGGCCTGGACGGGGCGACCGCCCTGCGA
>JBFWYF010000620.1:0-4969 GCA_050186685.1 Pirellulaceae bacterium | reverse complement strand
GAGGCTTTTTCCCCGAAGATCTCGGCGCACCCCTGCGTTGCGCAGTTCGCGCAGTTGCGGTTCGAAGTCCTGGGCCGGGTGGACACCCTGGCATAGCCGAGCACCGGCACTGGGCGTCTCCTGCCGTCCGAAGGGCTTATGCAGGACGATGCAGTGGGCATCAAACGAGCGTTTAAGGCTGGCTTTCTGAACTGCAGAATCGTTTCCGTTACAAACGGCGCCTTCGAACCTGCGTCAACATGCAATCCTGCCGGCTTTTCAATACCTTGAGATGGGAGCAGACGCGGCGAGTGCGACTGACTGTTAGGCTTTGCGGAAGGGATGAACCGAAGCAGCCGGATTCCGCGTGGACCGACGGTCTGCGGGCATAAGATCATCTACATAGCGATGATGGCGGAGGCGCCGCTGCGCAAGACGTGTGGCAATGCGGCGGATCTCCTGGACCGACCAGCGGATGAGCGATTTTTCCGGTTCTGAGTCAGGCGGATCGGGGCTTGCGAAGTATCAGGCTGGTTGGCGTGATGACGGATGGTTGCGAGCATGGCGAAGGCGAGCATGACCAAAGAACCATGGCGGTGCCAGCCGGCGGCCGGCATGCCCGCCGTGCCCCTGCACGGCGGGGGGCCGTTCCCGGTGCACCATGACGGAGGTTCGGGGGACGGGGACACGCCTTGGCGCGATGACAACTGCTGACCGACGTGCACCACGCTGTCCCCAGCGGTACATACGCGCTCTTGAAGTTCAGCCCAACTTGGTCGCTAGGCGCAGCGCCAGCGCAGCGAGGTGCCGCACCGGGTTCGCCGCCGTAGAGAAGGGCATCACCGACATGTCGCAGACGTACAGGCCGTCCGCACTGCGCACCTGGAGGTCGTCGTCCACGACACCGGGGATCCATGCGCCGTCGTGGCGGTCTTTGCTCTGCATACGCAGCGAGCCGACGGCGTGGTGGACCGTGCCCCAGCCGAAGCCCTGGCCGTTCTGCCCAAGCCGCTCCACCGGGACCGAGTTGTCAGCGCCGTTGCTGAATTCGGCAAACACCCGCTCCGCCAGCTCGTTCAGCAGGTCGAAGACCTCCTCCGGGCTCTTCCGCCACCCCGCGAGCGCCGGGAAGCGGAAGTTGCATAGGTGGTTCATGTGCTTCTGGTTGCGGAACTGGATCTCCGGCACGTAGCCCAGGAACGGGGCGGGCTGGATCGAGTTGTCCGGGTCCAGCGGGTTGCCGAAGCTGAACTTGATATCGAGCGTTGGGAGTCCCCCCGCGGGGAAGGGAGTCTCCGGCGCGGAGGGGTCGTTTTCCCGCAGGTGCCAGTACTCGTGGTTGACGTTCATCTCAATGTTGAAGGGGTAGCGGATGAGGTCGCCGCCGTCCCCGGGGAGGCCCCGGCTGTAGAAGATGATCTTCGCCGTCGCCTCCCGGGGGATGTCCAGGTCGCCAATGCGCGTGGCGACGCCGTGCAACGTGTCCGTGGTCGGGTGGTCGGTTAGGCCCCGCCCGACGAGGCTGCGCACCGCCCCGTCGAGGTCTCGGCCGATGGTGCTGCGCATGAGGAGCTTCGCGCTGCCGATGGATCCGGCCGCTAGGACAACCGTCCCTGCCTGGAAAAGGCGCGCCTCGCCGGTGAGCGTGTTGCGGGCGACGATCTCGAGGCGCCCATCCCCGATGCGGCGGACGTCCTCGACGTATTGGTTGAGTAGGACGTTCAGGCCGCGGGAGTCGGCGCCGGAGTTGGCGTCGCCGGACAGCTTGAGCTGGTTCACGAGGAGCTCGGCCGTGTTGAACACCCCGGTCGGCTCCCGGGAGAAGTTCCTCTGCGGGTCGCCGTTGGGCTGCAGGTAGGGCTGGTGCAGGGCGCGCGGCGTCTGGACGATCTCGAAGTCGGCAGCCAGATCCGAGGCCCGGAGGCGCTCCACGATGCCCTCGGCAACATCGCCGAGCGTCACCGACTGGTTCATCTTCGCCCCCGCTTCGTCCAGCAGGCCGCCCGCAAGCGCGTCGCGCACGGCCTCGGGGAAGAACGCCAGCTCCCACGTCTGCGCCGTGGGGATAAGGCCGGACCAGAAGATAGAGCGGCCGCCGAAATTCAGTTGCGGGCGCTCGCCGATGTAGAACGGGTTGTTGCCCTCCCCCGTGGTCGCCCGCTGCCAGAAGGTCTTGCAGCCGAAGCGCGGCGCCAGCTCGTTGTTCGGTAGCCGTGAGCAGTTGTAGACGTGCGTGGGGTAGAGGAAAGACCCGGCCTCCAGCACCAGGACGCGACGCCCCTCCCTGGGGATGTCCCCGATCGCGTCGGCGAGGATGCCGCCGCCCATGCCGGACCCGACGATGACGATGTCGAACTCGTTCGACGCGCCCGTGTAGGAGGGAGAGACCCTCTGGAAAACGGGACTGCTGGCGGCGATGAAGTTCTCGTAAGTGTCCGGTGTGAATGTCATCCTGGTGGTCTCCCCGCGGTCTGAGCGCCTGCCGAAAGCAGTTTAGGGGCGCAGAGATCGCGCGCCATCCTCGTTCGCCCGCGGGGGACCGTGAAGCGGAAGGGGCCGAACTCTTCGCGCGCTTGGCCCGCCAGCGGACGGGGCTGCGGGATCTGGGTCCCAGAGCTTCCATCACTGCTTGTGCTACGCCGCTGCCGCAGCACCCGATCAGACTTCTGGCTGTCCCAGAGGATGCTCAGCAATACAGCAAGCCGGCTGGCTGCCCATCCATAAGTCCAGTTGACCAACTATCCCGCCTTCCGTAAGAACGGCTTGCCGTCGGACCATCTGTCCGGCCGGCCGGGGGAACATACGGCATGCGGGTCATTGTGCTTGCTTCACGGAAAGGCGGATCGGGAAAGACAACTTTTTCTAGTCACTTGGCGGTCGAGGCTGAGCGCGCCGGGGCAGGGCGGGTAGCCCTGGCCGACACTGACCCTCAAGGCGGTCTGGCAGCTTGGTACAACGTCCGGAAGGCTGAGACACCCCTTTTCGTAGACGTCTCGAAGGGGCTGCCTGCGGCTGTCGAGGCATGCCGCAAAGGCGGAGTGGACCTCTTGATTATCGACACCCCTCCGAGTGTGACCGAGACAATCGGGTCCGTTGTGGCGTACGCAGATCTTGTAGTCATCCCGGTGCGCCCGAGCCCAAACGACTTGCGCGCCGTCGGCGGGACCATCGAAATCGTTCGTAAGGCCGGGAAGCCTATGGTTTTCGCAATTAACCAGGTCACGCCACGGGCACGTATCACCGGCGAGGCGGCTATCGCTCTAAGCCAGCACGGCACAGTCGCTCCCTCAATGATCGCGTCGCGTGTGGACTTCGCCACCAGCATGACTGACGGCCGCACCGCTGGGGAACTGGACCCCTCGTCACGCTCCGCGGCCGAGATCGCGAAGCTCTGGACCTACCTCGCTAATAGGATGAACGGAGAAACCTAACGTGGCCAAAGCCAGCCCTGCACCGCTTGACGCGAACCTATTGGGCGTGCCGAAGGGCGCTGCCGCCCCGGCTGCTGAGATTCCTGCTGCTCCGCAAACGGATCCGATGCCGGATCCCGCGTTACGCCCGATACGTTCGACAGTGGAGCCGCGGACTGCTCTGACCGTGCGACTGCCAGTCAGCACGCAGGAGCGCCTGCGAGAGGCATCGCACCGGCTCCGGATGGAGAAGCAGCATATCGTGGATGAAGCGCTTGGCGTCTGGCTGGAACAACGGGGCTTCTGACCGGCCTGACACGCATATGAC
Source organism: Pirellulaceae bacterium (assembly GCA_050186685.1). GTDB lineage: Bacteria > Planctomycetota > Planctomycetia > Pirellulales > Pirellulaceae > CAZFLF01. Next base: position 1,252 of record JBFWYF010000620.1, on the reverse strand, counting down.
CTGCTGGCCATCCAGCAAGCTATATGTCCAGATTGCTGACAGTCGGCTGCAAGCCTGTGTTGACGGAGTAGGAGATAGGGGGAGTACCCGGTGCAGATGCGATCTTTTCCTTCGCTCTGGGCATTGCACGACCCATCTCCCGCGCTCAATGCGACCGTTGCCTACGCTCGTAGACTCAACGCTGCACTGGGGCGGGGGAGGGGAGCAGTACGAGTCCCCGCTCACCCACCTCAACGTGCGCGGATTTGTAGGCGGCCAGGGCCAGCGCGAGCGGCTCTTTGAACTCGGCTCGGAAAGTCCGCAGCAGGCGCTCCCGGCCGAATTGCCGCCACAACGCTGACCAGGAAACAGGTGTCTCGACCTTAAGGACAGGTAGCCTGAACGCCAGCCATAAATAGATGTCGATAGCGCGGGGCGAGCTCTGAATGTTCCGGATTGCAGCTCTATCAACTGGGATGGGATGCCGCTGGAGCTCCGCGAAGAAGGCTGCAGACAGTCGCACGCGCTCGATCATCGGCACCGGGCGCTTGGCGCGGGGATCAGCGGCTTGGGAAAACTCGAAAGCATCGACGATGCGCTCGTTGACGAACAGAGCGCGCTGGTCGCTGCCGAATTTGAAATCTAGGCTGCACCGGCAAATGCGCTCAAGGTGATCAACAATCTTCCGCGACACTGGGCCACCGCGTGTCATCCCCAGCCGGTCAATGAGGCGCTGTGGGTTTGGACCGAGCTCGATATCCCGACAGCCAGTCTCGAGAGCTTCGGATTGGAGGTCTATCAACAGAATGCGGGCGATAGTGCCGGAGGGGACGGCCAGGGGTTCGCGCACTCCGTCATCACGGACGCGAACCCCTGGCCGCACTAGGAGTTGCGCGAAGTCCGTTGCGATGAGCCAATCCTCGCCGACCGGGTGCTCGCGGTGCGGCAGACCTGCCAAACACCAAGCACTATAGGTGTAGCCGGGGTCGTGTGCGCGCTCGTGTTCTCGGATAATCGCATCGGAGGCCGCCTCGGCGATGCGGCGCCCATTCCGGGCGGCGAGCGCTTTCCGCGTCGGAAAGGGCGCGAGGTCCTCACTTCCCCATACAATGTTCCTAGACTGTTCAACAGCCTCTGTGACCCCGTGGGACGCGACGAGACCATGGACGTCAAACAAGCTCGGCTGGGCTGCCAGTTTTGGCTTTGGTGGCTGCTCATCAATCACCATACCCCCATTTGTGGATTGGAATGGCAGGTTTGTCGATGCGTCCGT
>JBFWYF010000619.1:0-4970 GCA_050186685.1 Pirellulaceae bacterium | reverse complement strand
CGAGTTCGGCCCTGGGGTCGCCGTTGAAGTCGCCGACGATGGGCATCTCGCCAGCCCCGCCGATGTCGCGCCGATCAATGTCGTATTTGGCTCCCGCGGCGAATTTGTCGCCACCTTGGTTGAACTTGACGACCCAGCGGGCGTCCGTCTTAGCATTGGGGATGTACACACCGATGTCGGCCCTGCCGTCGCCGTTGAAGTCGCCGACGATGGGCGTCTCGCCAGACCCGCCGATGTCGCGCGTATCGAAGTAGTACTGGGGATCGAAGTCAGACGCCATGAGCATGCGCGGTTCGAGCGATTCCAGGCGAAGCGTTTTGGCTTTACGAAGCGAGCGGGCGGCCGATTGCTTCTGACGATGAATTTTACGGACGGACATGGGGATGAACTCCGTGTGGTTCGTTGACGGACCCTTTTGATTGGCTTCCGCGACGGAGCCAAACACACTCTCTAGAGCGAAAGCTGCGACCGAGAGCGGACAGAATTCCGCTGGTCGGATTGCACACGTCCGACCGGAAGGCCCTAGGGTCCCGAAAGTAACTGTGGGTGTAATGACTTACGGCCAGGTGGGAGCCTCGGGCGAAGAGCGGACGCCAGGGCCGGCGCTGGCAGGGCGCTAGCCCATTTGCGTCGGGGCATAAAGAAACCGCTAGAGGATGCCCCCGTCGGGACCGCAGGCGCGTCGGGCGGCACCTGGCCAAGCTAACGCCTCCGCCTACCAACGCGACATTGCCCACCGGTAGGGAACCACCGGTCGGGACTACATTTCAGGACGCCGCAGGCGGCCAAGGAACAGCACTGCGCCCGTGCAATTGTCATGGACCAGAAACAAGAAGGGATCATCGGCTCGGAAGATAACCGGAGTGGAGCGCTCCTGCCGCTCCGGCAGAGCGGCCGTCGGGGCCACAACACGGCTGTTGCTGCGGTGGCTTCAGTTCCTACCTCATCGACTTCGACCACCGCTTAATGGACAACCTCCGAGAGATAGAATGATGCCTCCCATGATCATGGCCGAAAATGTGAGCAGGCGCCAACCGAATGTGCCGTACATGACTTGTCTCCCTAATTACAGTGTCCGGGTGGAGGGATTGCCGGGGGCCCGATTCCACTTTGCTATTCCGTTCAGCGGAACCCGCACCGGAAAGCCGACAAATTTCTCAATGAAACAAACAGGCCGTACTCACCGGACATGGCACGCATGGTGTTTTGGGCGACTCGCACACAGTACCCGATCCACGCATCAAGCGACTGCGTGGTTGGCGTTTCCTAGTTGTTCGCCCGCGCCCCTGCCATGATCGCCTGGCCCGCTTGTTGGGATGGAGTCGGCGAATGCGGTTTGGTGGTGGCAAGCCCGCATGGTATGCTTCGAGGGATGGAGAAGAAGCGGATTCGCGCCGCGCTTCACGTCCGAAGTCCCTCCTTGTCGGCATCCTGCCGTTGCCTAAGCCGCCGTGCCCGGTATTGATGAACAAGCCCGCGAGCGCTTCGAACAAGCGTGGCTCGCCGATCGTCCCCTCGATGTCGCTGACTGCGCTCCACCCGCCACCGATTCGCGGCACCTCGAAACGCTGGAGGAGCTAGTTCTGATCGAGCTGGAGTTCGCGTGGAAGCGCTGGAAGAACCCGTCACGCCGCGGTGAGCCGGCCTCGCCGCCATTGGCGGTGGAGCACTACCTCGAGCAGTTCCCGCAGCTCCGCCAGCCGCAGATTGTCCGGCGACTAATCAAGCAGGAGCAGCGAGTCCGCCGTCAGCATGGCGAATCAGTGGGCGACATCGACCTGCGAACACGGCTGACACGGATTGGCTTTGGCGAAGATGATGAAACGCTGGCCCCGTCCGTGTCTGATGCGTCGTTTTCGGCGCCCGGGATCCACGGTGGTCGGCGCGACGGTCTCTCCGCTCAGCAGTTCGTGGAGTACTTGACTGCCAGCGGCCTGCTATCGGCCGAAACGTGCCAGCAGATACGCGCCCGCATTGCCCAGCAGCGGTCGATCTCGGTCGAGGACATCTCTCGGCAACTCGCAGTTGCCGGGCAGCTGACGCCGTGGCAGGTCGAGAGACTCTTGGAGGGCCAGACACGGTTCACACTCGGCAAGTACACCCTGCTGGATGAACTGGGTCAGGGGGGCATGGGGACGGTGTATAAGGCCCATCATGCCGCCTTGGATCGAATTGTAGCGATCAAAGTGATGCGGCTGGTGAAGGAGCCGAGGGCTGTAACCCGGTTTCGCCGGGAGATTCGGGCAGCTGCCCGGCTGGTGCATCCGAATATTGTTCATGCGACCGACGCCGACGAGGCGAACGGCACGCACTACCTGGTGATGGAATTCGTCGAGGGAACCGATCTGGCCGCGTACGTCCGGGAGCGCGGCCCGCTTTCCGTTGAGACGGCAATCCAGTTCCTCCTTCAAGCGGCCCAGGGGCTCGAACACGCCCACCAGCGCGGCGTGGTGCACCGCGACATGAAGCCCTCGAACCTACTGCTCGACCGCGACGGAACGGTCAAAGTGCTCGATATGGGCCTGGCTCGACTTGACTCCGCGGACGGCGAGCAGGATCAACTCACCGGCACCGGACAAGTTATGGGGACCGTTGATTTTATGGCCCCCGAGCAGGCCCAAAACACAAAGCAAGCCGACGCCCGGGTCGACATCTACAGCCTGGGTGTCACGCTTTGGTACCTGCTGACGGGCCGCATACTCTATTCGGGCGACTCGGTTCTCTCCAAGCTTCTGGCCCACCAGAGAGATCCTATCCCCTCGCTCCATGAAGCGTGCCCCCAGGCGTCCCGAGAGCTGGAACGCGTCTTCACCAAAATGGTGGCCAAATCACCCGACGACCGCTACTGTTCTATGTCCACAGTCATCGCCGATTTGCGTTCTTGCTTGACCGCGCTCTCCCCGTCGCCGGTGCGCCAGGCCAGCGACTTTCCAACGGCGCAAAACCAGCACGTGGCGCTGAGCATTCGGCCAGCCGTCGGTGCCAGACGCCTCCGACATCCTCCGAAGAGGCCTACCAGCATTGTGCTCGCGCTCGGCGTTGCCGGCCTGCTCCTCGTCGCGGCGACAATCATTATCAAAATCACCTTGCCCGATGGAACGACGACCGAGATCCGGGTCGCCGACGGTTCAAAAATCGAAATCATCGGCGAGCAGGGGCCGAAAGTCGCCAAGACCGGAGATCGCCCGACTCCCCAAGGTGGAATCGAACAAGGGGCGGCGGCGAATTACGCGTTGGAATTTGACGGTGTCGACGATAATGTGGAAATTCCCGGGTTGGAGTTGCCTGAGCTGGATGAGTATACGATCGAAGCATTAATCGAGCCGCGGGACGTCCCGGCACATCCAGGTCGTGGCGTGATCATCGCTCTCTACGGCAGAAATCGGGCTAACTTTGACGTGCGATGGAGCACGACGGAAGAAAAACTCCCATCGCTGTACGCGATGAGTTCCAACGGTTATGTGACGACCTCAAGTCTTGGATTACCAAACCGCCCGACGCATCTCGCATTTTGCCGGACGCGCGAACAGATGCGACTGTACCTGGACGGCAAGTCAGTCGTTGAAAAGCCCATTGACGCCACTGCCACTCAGCGCGGCAGTGGAGCTAATCCCCAGCCATGTCGAATCGGCGCATTTCGTGACGATTCCAACGCGCTAAGATGGTTCTTCGATGGCGTCATCGACGAAGTCCGAATTTCCAAAGGGATTCGTTACGCCGCTGATTTCACTCCCGCTCTGCGCCACCAACCCGACGCTAACACGGTAGCTCTCTACCATTTCGACGAAGGAACCGGTGATGTCCTCAAAGACTCCTCCAGCTATTACCGCCACGGGAAGGTTTATGGGGCGACGTGGGTGCCCCAGAGCGATCCAACTGGGCTGCCAGCGGCTTCGGATCCTCGCCGCGTCGCGCAGTGGGTGCTGGAGCACGGGGCCAATGTGGTCGTTACCGTGAAGTCCCCCGAACCCCAATCGATAACAATCTCAAATCCGATAGGGCTTCCAGCAGGTGCATTTGAGCTCACCGGCCTCCGATTGAGGTTTGGATCAACCGATGATCAGGCTCTCGAAAAACTACTAGCCTTGCCGTTTCAGTGGAAGAGAATCTACCTGACTGGGACCAAGGTGACCGATGTGACCTTACGGCGACTCAACAGTCAGACTGAGCTTGTGGAGCTGTACGTAGGGGGGGCGCCAGTAACAGAGGCTGGTATTGAAGAACTCGCTCATCATAGAAAGTTGACTACTCTGTGGGCCGAACAACAGCGTCTGACAGATGCCTCGGTTCCGGCGCTGATGAAGTTGAAGCAATTGCGGCATCTGCACCTGCGGAAGAATCATCTGACCGCTGCCGGAGTTAACCGGCTGCTGGCCGCGCTTCCCCAATGCTCAATTTACACCGATTTGGGCAATTTCACCCCTGGAAAGGACCGCATTGCCCAGGAGGCGGGCCTGGAATTCGACGGAGTAGACGATTACGTGCATGTTCCCAGCCTCAGGCTCGAGCGCGATGTGCCGCTGACGATCGAGGCCATCGTCACGCTTTCCAGCATCTCGCAGCGGGATTATTCGCTCGCGATCGCGTCCGACACGTCGCTCGCCGGGGCGCTAATGTACTATGCGGCTCCCGACATGCCCGAGGGAACCTGGACGGCACACATTATTCGTGCCAGCGGGCAGATTACCGCACTGAATCCGCGTTCGCCGGATACCGAAGCGCTGGGACGCCGACTGCACCTGGCGATGGTGTGTGGGAAGGATCAGGTCAGTCTGTACGCGGACGGCAAACCGGCTGCCGATAGCAACATTTTTCCGCCACATCCCGCCGATGAGCATCTCGGCGATGGATTCACGCTCGGCGCTTCGCTGACGAAGGAAGGCACTACCTTCCGTAACTTCCCAGGAAGGATTCACGCCGTCCGCATTTCCAAGGCTGCCCGCTATATGGGCGATTTTGCGCCGGTCCGC
>JBFWYF010000618.1:0-4972 GCA_050186685.1 Pirellulaceae bacterium | reverse complement strand
GTGGCATTACACGATGTCCAGGTCGGTGATATCCTGCGCGTGCTGCCTGGCGAGCGCGTTCCCGTAGACGGTATCATTCGCCGCAACCACGCCGCCATCGACGAGCAGATTGTCACGGGAGAAAGCCAGCCGGCCATCAAAGAACCGGGCGACGCCGTCCTCGCCGGCACGCTCAACCTGGATGGTGACCTGCTCATTCAGGTCACCTGCGACCCACGCCAGGGCACGTTACAGCGTCTGGTGGATGCCGTGTGCCGCGCGGCGATGTCACGAAGCCAGCTGCAACGTGCCGCCGACCGGATTTCGAGCGTCTTTTTGCCGTCCGTGATCGCGGTCGCGCTCCTCACCTTCGGCTGGCATGCGTACCGGCATGGAGCGGAACAAGGCGTCCTGACCGGCCTGGCCGTGCTGTTGATCGCCTGCCCCTGCGCGCTCGGCATCGCCACTCCCATTGCCACGTGGGTCGCGATGGGGCGAGCAGCTCGAGCCGGCGTGCTGTTCCGCCATGGAGACACTTTGCAACGATTGGCCCAGGTCCGGGCCGTCTTTCTCGATAAGACAGGGACGTTAACCACCGGTGATAGTGACGTGGTGGCATTCGCCACGGATGGCGATTTCGAACAAGAGCTGGTCGCGGGCGCGGCCTGGCACCTCGCCAGTGCCTCGACCCATGGACTGTCGTGCGCCGTGCAGCGATATGTCCGCGACCTCCGGGGGGTTACCGTACCGAGCGTCCCCTCTTCGCTGCCGGGGGATCTGCGCACCCTGCCGGGACGGGGACTAAGCGCTTGGGTCGAAGGCATCGACCACCGCGTGTTCCTGGGCAGCCCGCGGCTTATGGAAGAATCCGGTCTCCGCGCTCAGGGCGAGTTGGCGGAGAAGATCCATGCCTACCAGCGCGACGGACGTCCCCTGACATGTATTGGCTGGGGACAGCGCATCCGGGGTGTATTCGCCTTTCGCGAGCAGTTGCGCAATGAAACGGCGGGAGCCATCGCGGAGTTGCGGTCGTTGGGACTGGAAGTATCGGTCCTGACCGGCGACCAGGCCGCTCGGGCGGGCGTACTCGCCCAGCTGCTGAACGTTCCCATTGCCAGCGGCCTGCTTCCGGAAGAGAAAGCAGCTCGCGTCGAAGCCGTTCGTCGGCAGCAAGGCGCCGTGGCCATGGTCGGGGATGGCATCAACGATGCCCCGGCGCTCGCCGCAGCCGATGTCGGCATCGCGCTGGGATGTGGTGCCGATGTCTCTCGCGATGCTGCCCAAGTCTGTCTGCTGGGCAACGACCTCCGTCGTGTCGCTTGGTCGATCCGGCTTGCCCGCCAGACCGTGCACACGATCTATCTCAACCTGTTCTGGGCCTTCCTCTATAACGTCCTGGGTATTGCGATCGCGGCGACCGGCTGGCTGAACCCCATCTGGGCTGCAGCCGCGATGGTGGTCAGCAGCCTGTTCGTCCTGTCGAACTCGTTGCGTCTTTCACTGGACTCGGCTTCGTCTGAAACGGTCTCGTTGGCGGCCGGCATGGTGCCACTCGCTTCAGGAGACGCCGGATAGGGCGGTAGCACCGGCCAGGTGCAACCGTGGTGGACGCAATGATGCTGGAACTTCCCCTGATTTTCGTGGCCGGACTGCTGGGTTCCGCACACTGTATTGGCATGTGTGGCCCCTTTGCCCTGGCATTGGCGAGCGGCTGCACCGGGTGGCGCCAGCATCTCGCGCGGCAAGCCACCTACACGCTCGGCCGGATCTTTACGTATTCCGTCCTGGGAGCCGGAGCCGGTTTTGGCGGCATGCGACTGGCGCGTCAGTCAAGCCAGCTCGCTTACGTCGGCGCCGGGCTCGCGATTCTGGCTGGCCTGTTTCTGATCTACCAGGGTCTGCTCTCGGCCGGTGTGTTGCGTCGCAAGTTCGCCGGGTCGAGCCAGATGTGTCTTGCCAGCGATTTCTTCCGCGCCATGATGCGCACACCGGGGCCACTCGGCGTGTTCACCGCCGGTCTGGTGACGGGCCTGATTCCGTGTGGGCTCGTCTATGGCTTTCTCGCACTGGCCGCCGCCACAACCGATCTCTGGATGGGCGCGGCGCTCATGTTTGCTTTCGGTCTGGGCACCGCCCCCGTCATGATTGCCACCGGCTGCGGAGGGTCGCTGCTGTCGGCGCTGGCACGCCATCATGTCTTTCGGGTGGCCGCCTGGTGCGTGGTGCTGACAGGTGTCCTTTCCATTGCCCGTGGAGTCGGCTATCTTCCGTTGCACGGTGCAGAAAGGCCAGCGGGGTGTCCTTTCTGCCACCCACAGGATAGGTAGAGGGGCGATTCCATGTCGCGAGCATTGCTGAATTTCTGGCTCGATGTCACGCTGTTAATCACCTTTCTGGCCGGAATGTGGGCGGAGTTTGTGATCCGCGTTGTCTTTCCCCCCGGCACGACGGCTCAAGGCTGGCGCCTGTGGGGCCTGACGTATGACAACTGGTTTGACATCCAATTCTGGCTCTGGTGTATCTTCGCGCTGTCGGTCCTGCTGCACATCATGCTGCATTGGACCTGGGTGTGTGGACTGATTACGAGCCGTATCCTGCGGTCAGAAGGGAACAAGAAGCGACAATGGGATGACGGCGAACGGACGCTGGTCGGAGTCGGCTTGCTCGTCGCCGTCTTTCTGGTGATGGGAGTTGGTTTGGCAGCCGCCATGTTCACGGTGGCAACTCCCGGCACGTGATCCATGGTTTGGCTTTTGCGCTCCTGTCGGCTCGCGGACCGTACCGCAGGCGGGGATCGAGCTGGCTTCGTTGCCTATGAACGGATCCCATCCGGCGACTCCCGACTCTCATCCTCGCGACGTGCGCCCCGCCGAACAGCTGCTGATCGAGGCCGCCGGCCCGATCGTCGCATCGCGTGTCCTGTGCACGTCGCTAGGTCGAGCCCAATTCGCAGTTGCGTTCTCCCGCCGCTGTCCGCAGGCCCAGGTCAGCTGCCTGTTTCTGGATGTGCAGCAAGCCAACCTTGCACGAGCCGCCGCCTCGGAGCTTACGCATCGGTCGGACACCGATCACGCGGCGTCTCGCTTGACCATGCTCTGCCAGCCCGATTTTCCGGACGGCGAGGTCGATCTCGCGGCGCTGCCCTGTTCCTATCAAGGCGACGGGGAGCTAACGCGTGACCTCCTGCAGGCGGCGTTCGATCGCTTGACCATCTCGGGCCGCCTGATCGCGACAACGGACAACCCGCGGGACCAGTGGCTGCACCAGGAACTGCGTGCCCTGTTTCCGAAAGTAACCCGCCGGCCGTCCTCAGGGGGCGTGGCGTACCTCGCGACCAAAACGGAACCGCTGCGGCGGCGGCGCAACTTCGAGTGTGCCTATGCTTTCCGCGATGGCTCCCGTCTGATACGGGTCGTGACACGGCCGGGCGTGTTCAGCCACCGTCACCTGGACGTCGGGGCGCGGGCGCTGATCGAGTCGCTCGACGTCGCCGCCGGCAGCCGCGTCCTGGAAATCGGCTGCGGCGGAGGTCCTGTTTCGCTCGCCGCCGCACTCCGCGCTCCGCAGGTCCGCGTCGAGGCCCTCGATTCCAATCCGCGGGCCGTCGAATGCACGCGGCGCGGTGCACAGCAAAATGGCATCGACGCGTTCGAAGTGAATCTCGACGCAACGGCCGATGGCGTGGCCGCCGGCCAGTTCGACCTGGTCCTCGCTAATCCGCCCTACTACTCGCGTTTCCGAATCCAGGAGATCTTTTTGCGCGGTGCCGCGCGGGCACTGCGCGAAGACGGCGTCCTGCAACTCGTCACCAAACACCCGCAGGATTACCCGCCCCACTTGGAAGCTGACTTTCGTGACGTCACCATCACGCCGGTCCGACACTATTGGGTCGTCCGCGCTTTCCGGCGCGCATCCGTGACGTGTTCCGGAAAGTCACGCTCATAGCGTTGGATCAACGACTGTTCGTCAGCGGGCACAAAATAGATCTTGCCACGAATCTGTTTCGTCTCGCCGGCCTTTACTCCACCGAGACGAAAATCGCTGTGCATGCACGCGATGACACCCTGGAACAACTCCTGGTAGGGCTCCCAAGCCACCGCCAGGATGGCACGCCCATCCGCCGAAAAGCAGCCGGTGAGCCCATTCGATGGCACCAGCCGGCTAAGCGGCCGCGGGTTCACGTCCTCGCGGCTGACGTGAGCGGGGCAATAAACCTGCCCCGGCACGTAACGAGCCTGCTCCGCCCACGGTTGCGTGGGAAGCCTCGTTAATTTGCCTTCCAGAAACACAAAGCAGCGTCGGGCATATTCCGGAACCAGGGCCCGGGCATCGGCCCGGGAACATCCCGTGAATTTGTCGACCCGGATGCAGGGCTGCGCCCAATGGGCCTGCGAGTCGGTGGCCGTCGGATTGACAGCCTCCAGGCGAAAATCGACTTCATCGACGCCCGCGGTGATCCGGTGGGTGACCACCACTCCATCGCGCAGCCGGTCGCGGAGTTCGAGGAAGCTGCCATCGTCCGCCGCCGACAGCCGCTCGGTGGTGTGATCGATGACCGTTTCGCGCCAGTCGCGATCCGTGGACCCCGGACGACAATACGCTTCGAGATAGTGGATTTCGAGTTCATCACCCGCGACCTGGGCACCGCGGATGTACAACATGTTCTGATTCCACTCCAGCCGGAGCCGCTCTTGAGCCGACAGCGGCGGGACCAGGCTCGCGGCCAGCGACGCGGCGCAGCCCAGTCCAACCAGCAGTACGACTCGGCTGGCCCCATACCGGCGGGAACGGCGGTCGAGCATTCCCAGGAACATCATTTGGGGCCCATCGTGCAGATCATGCGTTTTCCCATCTGCTGCGGATTCTGCTCGACTTTGCCAAACTCGGACAATTCGGCGATGACCGCTTCCATGACCTTGCGGCCTTCCTCGATGTGGGCCAGTTCCCGGCCGCGGAACACGACCGAAATCTGCACCTTGTCCTTGTTCTGCAG
>JBFWYF010000617.1:0-4979 GCA_050186685.1 Pirellulaceae bacterium | reverse complement strand
CCGGACGATTGATGTCGCCGATGAACTGGCCTTTCTGGCCATGGAATGCGATCGATTGGGAGCGGGTTGGGTCGGCGAGCGGGTGTTCGGGATCTACCAGCGAGCGAGTGGGGACAGTGCGAGCCCGCGGCTCGTCAATTTCTTCAAGTGTTACCGGGCCTGCGTGCGGGCGAAGGTCAGTGCCTTGCGGGCCCATCAACTGGCGTCGGAGGCCGCCCGTACGGGGTTGGACGCGGCGCGCGAGTACTTGATGCTCGCCGAAACCTATGCCGCACAACTCGGTCCGCCCGTGATGTTGCTCATTCATGGAATCTCCGGCACCGGCAAGTCGACGTTGGCGGCGGCCATGGCACATGACTGGGGTGCCGAACTGCTGCAGACCGATGCTTTGCGTCGCGAGCTCTTCGACGGCGAGACGCGGAACGAAGCCTACAATGCGGGCAAGTACTCGCAGGAAAACCGCCAGCGGGTGTACCGCGCTATGTTTTCCCGCGCGGACCAGGCGCTGCGAGCCGGGAAGTCCGTCGTTCTCGACGGCACTTTTCTTACACGCCGGCTGCGCGCTGAAGCGATCCAGTTAGCCAACTCGGCCGCGGCGTCGCCGATTGTCGTGCACTGCCAGTGCCCCGCTCCCGTGGCGATGGAGCGCGTGCGCGAGCGCGCCGCTGGGAGCCCGCTGTCCGAAATCCGCCCGGACGCGATCGAGCAGCAGCAGCGGGAAGAGGAGGCCGACTCGCCCGACTGGGCCGCTTGTCGCGTCGATACGACGGAAGGCATTGTCCGGGCGCAGCAACAGGTCGAATCCTTCTTACGCCGCAAATGGGAGTAATAGCACATTCGTGCTGCTTCGCGCGCCCTTGATTGTGGCAATCGGACACGGTCTGGTGAGGAAGTGGAATTCTTACGGTGGGGTCTGCGATTGCTGCGGGGCACGAGCATGAGGGCTGTCAACAAGTTAGCAAGGCGGGACCTCGCGCGCCCCACCGGGCGGCCGAAGCACACTTTATTGGCCCGGCAATTGCCTTGCTATGTGAATGCCACCGGGGCATGGCTCGGCAAACTGCCCCTCCTCCGACATAGGAGATCTGCCATGAACGTGAAGAAGATTCTGTTTCCGACGGACTTCTCCCACACAGGCGATGCGGCCTTGGAAATGGCGACGGCCCTGGCTCGCGACTCGGGTGCCACCTTGATCATCGCCCACGTGGAGGAGTCGCCCAATGTGTACGCCGGGGGCGAGTTTTACTACGGTATTCCCAATCCCCCGACCGACGAACTGCGACGGATGCTCGACGAGGTCAAGCCGACCGACCCGAGCGTCGCGTATGAGCACCGGTTGTTGACCGGAGATCCTGCAGCGACGATCGTGCGGCTGGCGGAGGAAGAAGGGGTCGACATGATCGTGCTCGGGACGCACGGGCGGACGGGCATCTTGAGAATGCTGATGGGCAGTGTGGCGGAAGCGATTGTGCGCCGCGCGAAATGCCCGGTATTGACGTACAAACATCTGGCGAAGAGCACGGCGGCCGCGCATTGATGGTTTCCCTCTGACCTAAAGGAGACCGGTCATGCCTGTCTCAGACGAGGCGAAAGCTCTGTTGGACCATCTCTATGCCGCACACCGGCGGCTGGACCATCGCGTCAGTGCGCTCGACGAGGAGCTGCGGGCCCTGGTTCCCGGTGCGCCGCTGGATACCGTCGGGCAGCGGCTGGGCGAACTCCGCCAGCAGCTGCTCGACCACTTCCGCGAGGAAGAGGAGGGTGGCTGTCTTGAGGAGGCCGTGTGCCGCTGTCCCACGCAGGGAGCGAAGCTCGCCGTGCTCGAGCGGGAGCACGGCAACCTGGTCGCGCGGTTGGACGAGCTGGTCGATCACTGCCGGCCCGACAGCACGTGCACTGCGCCGGGGGGCAAAGCCGCCAGTTTGCTGCTGGATTTTGGAGCTTGGATGGAGGCGCTGCGGACACATGAGCAAGCGGAAAACGAGCTGCTGGCCCTGGCGTTTGGCGTCAGCTGGCCGGTAGAGGATCCACTCGACTGAGAAGCATCTCACGCGAGTTGTCTTGCGGAGCTGTGCGCGAGTGGACTTCCGGGCGGCAGCGGATCGGCTCAAACGGAACTAGGTTTTCATGAGGTACCTGGTTATGAAGATGCGAACAGTCGGAGCCGCGGTGCTGATTGTCTGTGTCGCGGGGACCTGGGTGGTACGAGCGCAGCAAGAGCCAGCGCCTCCCGCGAACCTGTTCATGGTCGCGAAACTCGACCATGCCAAAAAGGTGCTGGAAGGGCTGACGATGGAGAAGTTCGACGTCATTGCCCGCCACGCGCAAGCGATGGCACTGCTCAGCCAGGAGCAGGCCTGGCGGGTGATTCAGACAGAAGAGTATCTGCAGCGCAGCGTCGAGTTTCGTCGCAGCATTGATATGCTGACCGAAGCGGCCAAGAAGAAGAATCTGGATGGCGCCACGTTGGCGTATGTCGACGCCACAATGAAGTGTATCGAGTGTCACAAGTACGTGCGGCATATCCGTCATGCGGCGCGCACTCCGGAGCTTGGTTCGCCGACACGATTGCGGTAGTTTGATGCGTTCTCGCGTCGCGGCACGGCCAGGGGCCTTTCCAGGCTTCGATCCGCGCTGGCACCTCAGCTGGATCGGACCGGTTGAGGATGGTCTTTCGGAAAGACGAGGCGCGTGCTCGCGCCGTAGGAGCTCATCGTGAACTGGCTACCGAAACAGAAAGTGATCGTGCCTGTGGATTTCTCAGACGATTCGCTGGCGGCGGTCGGCACCGCCCTGCAGCTGGTCGAGGACCTTTCACACGTCACGGTGGTCCATGTGCTGCAGGAAGTTTCGGTACTGGAACCCACGGAGGGTTGGCAGCCCATTGACACGAACAGCCGTGTCCGCCATGTGCGCGAAGCTCTCCGGGAGCGTCTCGAGGCATCGGGGCATGCCGGCGTACGGTTGGAAGTCTTGGTCGGCGATCCGGGACACGAAATTGCGGATCTGGCGGCCCGCGAGCACGCCGAATTGATCGTGCTCCCATCGCACGGTCGAACGGGCCTGAAACGGTTGTTGATCGGGTCGGTGGCGGAACGAGTCGTGCGGCTGGCGCATTGTCCGGTGCTGGTGCTGCGGAAATAACGTGCCCAGTTGGACCTCCGTTCCCTGCACCTTACAATCTCGCCCGTTTGCCGGTCCGGCCTTCTTCCAGCGCCCAGCCGTCCGGGGTGTGCGAGCGGGAGGGGCGGTGCCGCTCCTGTCAGGCAGGAATGGGCAGCACCGTGCCGCCGTCGAGTGGAGGGTTCCACCAAGCGGCCCGCTGGCGATCCCGCCCAGGGTGCTGCGCTATGCCCTCGATCTCTCGCGTCCCAGAGACTCCGCCCGCCGCTCAGCCGAAACAGCAGCTGGGGCTGTTTGATGCCGCCTGCATTATCGTCGGCATCATCATTGGCTCGGGCATCTACCGCACCACGCCGCTGATTGCCGCGAATGTCGGCAGTGCCGAGCAGCTGATCGCGGTCTGGTTGCTGGGCGGGTTCATCGCGCTGCTGGGCGCGATGTGTTACGCGGAGCTGACGACCACCTATCCCAAGGAAGGTGGGGACTACGTCTACCTCACCCGCGCCTTCGGCCGGCAGACGGGATTCCTGTTCGCCTGGGCCGAATACTGGATCGTCCGACCCGGGAATGTCGGCATGATGGCGTTCGTCTTCGCGACATTTGCCTATGGACTGTTGCCCATGGCCGCGTCCTCGCCCGCTGACGGGGTCACGGCAGCGACCGTGTGGCAGGTGGCACTCGCCGCGGGTTCGGTGGCCGTGCTGACGCTGATCAACGTGTTCGGCGTCCAGACCGGCAAGACGACCCAGAATGTCCTGGCCACCCTGAAAGTGGTGGGGCTGTTTGCCATTGTCGTCGTGGGGCTGTTCCTGTCGCCCGCGGCAGCGACTACCCCGCCCGGCACTGGGCAGGGAGGTAATTTCCGCTTTGCACTGATCCTGGTCCTGTTTACCTACGGCGGCTGGAACGAAATTTCCTATGTCGCCGCAGAAGTGCGCCGGCCGGAACGCAATCTATTCTGGGCACTCTTGCTAGGACTCGCTGCGGTCACTTTCCTGTACGTCTGCGTCAACCTGGCCTTCGTCCGTTCGCTGGGACTGGCCGGCACCGCCAGTTCGTCCCAGGTCGCATCCGACGTGTTTCGATTGTCTTACGGGGAATGGGGAGCCAAGGCCATGAACGTGCTCGTCTGCGTTTCCGCCTTAGGCGCCATCAATGGCATGCTTTTCACCGGGGCTCGTATCTACTACGCCGTCGGCAGCGATCATCACTCCGTGGCCTGGCTGGGAAAGTGGAGCGGCCGGCTCGACTCGCCCGTACGCGCACTCGTCCTCCAGGGCGTCATCTCCGTATTGCTGATCGCCGGTTTCGGCTGGTATCAGGACGGCTTCGAGCGACTGACGTTGTTCACCACTCCCGTCTACTGGCTGTTTGCCATGATGGTGGGCATCTCGCTGATGATCCTCCGCTGGCGCGACCGCGATCAGCGTCGTCCTCACAAGGTGTGGTTCTATCCATGGACGCCGCTGTTTTTCTGCGTTACTTGTGCCGTGCTGTGCGAGTCAAGCCTCATGTATGCGGTGTCGCAACAGCGCTGGGAGGCGCTGTGGGCTATTTGCCTCATGCTGGTGGGCGTCTTCGTGTCGATGCTCTTCGACTCGCACCGCGATCTACCTGAGGAGAAATAGCGAAGGTGGCCCCGCCCGGGCCGGGCGGTGTCTTTCCGTCTCTTCGTGCCGTTCGGGGCACTGTCGGGCAGTTTCTTTCTGTCTCCAAGTGCCGCTCGGGCCGAGCGAGCCACTCTTGGGCCGGCCAGTCTCGGGCGACTGCAATGACTGGGTAATTGGCGCAGACTTTGCCGAGAAATGCGGATTTTAACGTCAGTTTAAGCCCGTACGGTCCGAATTATTTATCCG
>JBFWYF010000616.1:0-4984 GCA_050186685.1 Pirellulaceae bacterium | reverse complement strand
GGGCGCGGCGGCGCCGGTTTCCCCACGGGACTGAAGTGGACGTTCCTGCCGAAAGACCATCCCGGACCGATCTATTTTTGCCTGAATGCCGACGAGAGCGAACCGGGCACGTTCAACAACCGTTACCTGATGGAGCTCGATCCGCACCAGGTGATCGAGGGGCTGATCATCAGCTGCTTTGCCACGCAGGCGACGACTGCCTACTACTACATGCGATACGAGTATCCGCTGGCGTGGCAGCGGACCCAGCAGGCGATCGACGAGGCATACGCCGCGGGCTACCTCGGGCGCAACATCCTGGGCAGCGGCTATTCGCTCGACATCTACCTGCACCGGGGTGCGGCGGCGTACATCTGCGGCGAGGAGACGGGGCTGATCGAAAGCCTCGAGGGCAAACGGGCCTGGCCGCGCATCAAGCCACCGTTTCCGGCGATCGAAGGAGCGTTCCGCAAGCCGACCGTGGTGAACAACGTCGAGACGGCCGCCTGCGTGACGCAGATCTGCCGCCGCGGAGCCGACTGGTTCAAGTCGCTGGGCGTCCCGCCTGATCCGAAGAACCCGCGGGATGCCGGCAGCTACGGACCGAAACTGTATTGCTTGAGCGGGCATGTCGAGAAGCCGGGGTGCTATGAAGCCCCGCTGGGATTGACCGTCCGGGAGTTGATTGATCGGTTCGGCGGCGGAGTCTGGAAGGGGCGGCGCGGCAAAGCAGCCATCCCGGGCGGCATCAGCATGGGGCTGCTCACCGAGGCCGAGTTCGATTGCCCGCTCGACTTCAACGGTCCCGGCCGGTACGGCTGCCTGGGTCTGGGGACGGCGGCGGTCGTCGTCATGGACGATACCACGTCCATGGTGGACTTCCTGCACAACAGTTGCCAGTTCTTCGCACACGAGTCCTGCGGGCAGTGCACCCCTTGCCGGGAAGGAACGTCCTGGTCCTTGAAGATGCTCAACCGAATTCGCGCCGGCCGAGGCCGGTGGAAAGACCTGGATCTGCTGCTGGAGATCGCCGACAACATGGGAATCATTCCCGGCACGACGATCTGTGGCTTGTCGGACGGCGCCGCGTGGCCGATCAAGAACACCATCCGCAAGTTCCGCGGTGAGCTCGAAGCGTACATTCAACGCACGAATCCGGACGGATACCAGGAGACCGCGGCCGTGCCGGCTCTGGTGACGCTCGGCCATCCCTAGCCGGTTGCGCCGGAGCCCCCTCCCCTACCCTACAACCCGCGAAGATTTCGGAACATGCCATCTGTATTTATCGATCAGAGCGAGGTGCCTCTCGCCCCGAACGAACGCTTGAACGGAATTCAGGCGGCCGCCCGCGCCGGCGTCAAGATTCCGCACTATTGCTGGCATGCCGGTTTGACGGTCGTGGCAAGCTGCCGCATGTGCCTGGTCGAGTGCGGTCGCAAGGATCCGCAGACCGGTCAGGTCCAGATGCAGCCGAAGCTGGTGCCGGCCTGCCAGACGCCGGCGACCGACGGCACCGTGTTCATCACCGACAGCGAGAAGGTGCGGGCGGCGCGGGCGATGGTCGAAGAGGACCTGCTGATCCGGCACCCGATCGATTGCCCGATCTGCGACAAGGCGGGGGAATGTCTCCTGCAGGACTATCACTTCCTGCACGGTCGCGATCAGCGTCGGGCGGACATCCAACCGTTTACCAGCCGCCGCCGCGAACTGGGGGACACGGTGACCCTGTTCGTAGACCGGTGCGTGATGTGCTCGCGCTGTGTGCGCTTTTGCCGCGAGGTGGCCGGCACGAGCGAGTTGATGGTGGTCAACCGTGGTTCGCACGAAGAGATTGACGTGTTCCCGGGATATCCACTCGACAACAAACTGTCGGGCTGCGTCGTGGACTTGTGTCCGGTCGGCGCATTGGGAGACCGCGATTTCCTGTATCAGCAGCGCGTGTGGTTCTTGAAGAGCCATTCGCACGTCTGCAGTCGCTGCTCGACCGGCTGTTCGATCAAAGTTGAAGAGAATCAGGACCGTATCTACCGTTTGAAGCCGCGCGAGAACCCGCACGTTAATCAGTGGTGGATGTGCGACGAGGGCCGCTATGGCTGGAAGCACGTTCACGATCCGCGCCGGGTCACCGAACCGACGCGCAGCGAGGGAGACTCCCGGACGAACGTCGAATGGTCTCAGTTGACTGAGCAGCTGCACGCTCAGCTGAGCGGATCGCGCCACGTGGGAGCCGTGTTGTCGCCGCATCTGACCGTGGAAGAGGCGTATTTGCTGGCGACGTATGTGCGGCAGCTGGATGCCGCCGCGGTGCTGGGTGTGGGCCCTGTCCCGGTGGTGGGCGAGGACCAAGTTTTTCCGACCGGATTCACGATCCACGCCGAGAAGTGCCCGAATCGTCGCGGCGTCGAGGAGGTCGTCCGGCACTTCATGGGCGACGTCGTCGGTTGGCAGGACTGGCTGAAGCGAGTGCCCTCCGAGTCGTTTGATGCCGTCTGGATCACGGGCGGTTATCCGGAGGCGTGGCCCGAAGAACAGGCGGCCAGCGTCCTGGGGGATGTGCCGCTGCGGATCGTGCAGGATTGTTTTGATTCCACGTTATGGCAACTGGCGACGTGGCGGTTGCCAGGGGCGACTTTCGCAGAACGTGAAGGTTCGTTCGTCAATCAGGGGCAGTGGCTCCAGTCGTTCCCGTGGGCGATTCGGTCACCGGCGGGAGCGACGGTCGAAGGGCACGTCTATTGGCGTCTGCTGCAGCGTCCCGGCCTGTATCAGGCCCGGCAGGTTCTTGCGGAACTCGCGGCCGAGATTCCGTTCTTCCAGGCTGCTGCGGCAGGAGTCCCCGACCACGGCGTGCAGCTGGCCGCCGCCGAGCTTGTGACCGGAGTGAAGTAATGCTGGAAGCCTTGATCAAGATTGGGATCCTGATTGGCGGATTGATGACGGCCGCCGCGTATTTCGTATTGCTCGAACGCCGCATGGCAGCGTGGTGCCAGGACCGGATCGGTCCCAACCGGGTTGGCATTCCGCTCACGAACATCCGGCTGTGGGGCCTGGGCCAGCCGATGGCGGACGGCGTGAAGATCATTCTCAAGGAGAATTATGCTCCGGCCCACGTCGACCGGCGTCTGTATTCCGTGGCACCGGTCGTCATCCTGGTCGCCGCCCTCTCGATCTTCGCGGTCATTCCGTTCGGCAACCTGATTCCTCCAACGCTGTTCGGGATCTCCCTGACGGACGCCTCGAGTATCCACCTGGTAGTCGCGCCAGGAGTCGACGTGGGGATGATCTATGTGTTCGCGTTGTCGAGCATTGCCGTCTATGGCGTGATCCTGGGGGGCTGGTCGAGCAACAACAAGTACAGTTTTCTCGGCGGCCTGCGATCAAGCGCCCAGCTGATTGCCTACGAAATCCCGCTGGGGCTAGGCATTCTCGGTGTGGTGGTGGCCACCGGTTCGCTCGATCTCGAACGAATCATGGATGCTCAGTCGCGTACGGGAATCTGGTTTGCGTTCACGCAGCCGCTGGGCTTTCTGGTGTTCACGGTCGCCGCGTTTGCTGAAGCGGCACGGCTGCCGTTCGACTTGCCCGAATGTGAGCAGGAGCTCGTGGGCGGGTACCACACGGAATACGCGGGCATGCGGTTGCTGCTGTTCCTGGTAGCCGAGTTCCTGCACATGATTACGGCCTCGTTTCTGATCGTAATCCTGTTTCTCGGGGGCTGGCATTTCTGGTATCTGACGGGCAGTGCGGGCGACTCGATCACCTGGGTCACGGCGCTGCTGCGCGTCGCCGTGCTGTCCGGCAAGATCGGGTTGGTAATCCTGTTTTTCATGTTGGTGCGGTGGAGTTGGCCTCGTTTCCGCTTCGATCAGCTGATGGCGCTGGCCTGGAAAGTGATGCTGCCTCTGGGACTGGTGAACTTTGTGGTCATCGCTATTCTGGAACAACTCAAGGTCATCAACGGCTGGCAGGACTCGCTCACCGTGGCGGCCGTTATGTCGGCGATCATGTGGATCGTGTGCCTGGGAGGCTGGATTGCCATATCGGCCTTGGGCCCGGTCATCGCGGACAATCGACCACGGCAGGAGTTGGAGGCGCTGGACCTGGAGTCGCCTCTGTGAGTGGAAATCCCATCAGCCGGCCGCCGGCGTGCAGGCGGCGCGAGTGACGTCATGAAAGCCGATGATCCGAATATCACGTGGGTCGAGGAGCCGCAACTGGGCCTGACGGGCAAGATGTATCTGCCCATTTTCGCTCAGGGGCTGACGACCGTTTTCCGCCATCTCAAGGACTCCGTGCAGGGTCGGGTGAAGACCGTCAGTTATCCTGACCAGGAACCGGCGATTGGTAATCCGCTGATCTATCGCGGCGTGCATCGCTTGAATCGCGATGAGCAGGGTCGCGTCAAGTGTGTGGCGTGCTTCCTGTGCGCCACGGCGTGCCCAGCGCACTGCATTGATATTCTCGCGGCGGAGAGCCCCTGGCCGGATCGCGAGAAGTATCCCGAGAGCTTCACGATCGACGAATTGCGGTGCATTTACTGCGGGATGTGCGAGGAAGCTTGCCCGGTCGACGCGATCGAGCTGACCAGCCTCTACAACCTGACGGGACGCAGCCGCGAAGAGATGGTCTTCGACAAGGAAAAACTACTGAGCGTCTTCGACGCCACACAGCGGGAGGAGCCGATGAAGTCGGCCGCCTTGGGAGGCACTCTATGATGCCGGACGCGATAGGCATCTTGGCCCAGCAGTCGGGGCTGATGAACTGGCTCGCCACGCCGCTCGCTTGGGGGCTGATGCTCGGAGCAGCGGGGCTCTGGTTGCTGTTCGTGCGCCGGATACCTCAGCAGCGTTGGGCGGGACAGTTGCTCGCCGCGGCGGGACTGGTCATCCTGCTGCTGTCTCTGCCGCGATTCTCGGAACTGGCGAATTGGTCGCAGCGGGGCGAGCAAGTCGTCTTCTGGCTGTTTGCCGCGATGGCCGTGGGTTGCGCGGGTGCGGCGGTCACC
>JBFWYF010000615.1:0-4984 GCA_050186685.1 Pirellulaceae bacterium | reverse complement strand
TTCGTCTGGGTCAACACGCCTTTCCGCCCGTCGATCAGGATAATCGCCAGATCCGCGGTCGATGCGCCGGTCGCCATGTTGCGCGTGTACTGCTCGTGGCCCGGCGTGTCGGCAATGATGAACTTGCGTTTATCGGTGGAAAAATATCGGTAAGCGACGTCAATCGTGATGCCTTGTTGCCGCTCGTCCTCCAGGCCGTCGGTCAGCAGGGCGAGGTCCAACTCGCTGCCGGTGGTGCCAAACCGCTGCGTATCCTTCTGAATCGCCGCCAGTTGATCCTCGAAGATCATCTTCGATTCGTACAGCAGCCGGCCGATCAGCGTGCTTTTGCCGTCGTCGACGCTGCCGCACGTGATGAATCGCAGCATCTCCTTGCACTCGTGCTGAGCGAGGTAGGCATCGATGTCCGTGGCAATCAAGTCCGATTGGTGAGAGCTCAAAAGTAGCCTTCCTTTTTCTTCTTCTCCATCGATCCCGATTGGTCGTGATCGATTAACCGTCCTTGCCTCTCCGAGAAACGGGTCAGCAGCATCTCTTGAATGATCTCAGGCAGCGTCGTGGCGTTCGAATCCACGGCACCGGATAACGGATAGCAGCCGAGGGTGCGGAAGCGCACGCGGCGCATCTCCGGCTGTTCGCCCGGCAGCAGTGGCAACCGTTCGTCGTCCACCATGATCATCATCCCGTCGCGCCAGACGATCGGACGTTCCTGGGCAAAATAGAGCGGCACGATGGGTATCTTCTCGAGATGGATGTACTGCCAGACATCCAGCTCGGTCCAGTTCGACAGGGGAAAAACGCGGATACTTTCGCCCGCGTGGACTTTCGTGTTGTAAACATTCCACAATTCGGGGCGCTGATTCTTGGGATCCCAGCGGTGGAACTTGTCGCGAAACGAAAACACGCGTTCCTTGGCGCGCGACTTCTCTTCATCGCGCCGCGCACCGCCGAAAGCCGCGTCGAAGCGGTACTTGTTCAGCGCCTGCTTCAAGGATTCGGTCTTCATCACATCCGTGTGGACCTTGCTGCCGTGCGTGATCGGATTGATTCCCGCTCGCCGTCCCTCTTCATTGACGTGGACCAGCAGCTTCAATCCGAGTTCCCTGGCGACATAATTATCGCGCAAGTCGTACATGGCACGAAACTTCCATGTCGTGTCGACGTGCAACAGCGGAAAGGGAGGTTTGTCGGGAAAGAAGGCCTTTTCGGCCAGTCGCACCATGACCGACGAGTCCTTGCCGATCGAATACAGCATGACGGGATTCTCGAACTCCGCCACGACTTCCCGGATGATATGAATGCTCTCGGCCTCGAGCTGCCGAAGGTGCGTCAGATTGTATTTCGTCATGGCCGATCCGTGGTACTGCCGTCGTCGTCGGTAAACGAGGGAGTATAGGTCAAGTCGCCGGGGTGCTCAACGCCGATTGCCAGCCACTGCGCGATCACTGCGGCGGCTTCCTGCCAGTTGTCCTGCCGCAGTGCCGCGTCGATGTGTCGCAAGGCAGCGACCTGAGCATCCGAGAAGGGAACGGCTTCGCCGGGCTGCGGGGGCATCGGAACGAGTCGCGCGACGATGGCCTTCAGTAAGGCGTCCAGCCCTTCGCCCGTGACCATGCTGGTAGATAACGCGTCCGGCGGCACCTGATGTCCCGCGTGCCGGGGCAAGAGATCCCACTTGTTGGCCACGCGGAGGATTGGGAGTGGACCGGAAGGCAGGCGATCCTGTTCCATCCACGATTGGGTCGCGTCGCGTACTTCGATTACGAGATTTGCGGACAGGCACCAAGCGCGGGCGCGTTCGATGCCGGCCTGTTCAACGGGTCCCGCAGCAGCGCGAATACCAGCCGTGTCGGCGATCTCGCAAGGCCAGCCGTCCAGCGCGGTAGTCGCTTGCAACGCATCGCGAGTCGTACCCGGCTGCTCCAGCACGATCGCGCGCTCGTAGCCGAGGATCCGGTTGATAAGGCTGCTCTTGCCCACATTGGGTGGTCCGGCCACGACGATGCGCCAGGGCTTCACGAGATGCAGACCCACCTCGGCCAGTTCCAGCAAACGGTCTATCGTCCGGCAGGCCCGCTCGCGGGCCTGCGGATCATGACTCGCGACTGACAAGTCCGCTTCGCACTGCTGCAGCGACTCGCGTAGCGCTCCCCGATACTGGTCCAGCAGGATCACAGATGTTCGACGCGTCGTGGCCTGCGACAAAGTCAGCCAGGCGCTGCGCTGGATGGGATCCGCCATCGTGTGGTCTAGCCAGGCGGCCGGGACGTCCCGGGTCGCGCCAGCCGCGACAAGCGATTCGATGACCGCCTCACTCGCCTCCTGGCCGCCGTGGCAATGGATCTCGAACTGCTGTTCGGCACACCGGCAGACGACCACCTCTTCCTCGAGACCCCTCGTATTCCGCCAGCGACCAAACAGGATCCGGCCCGCTGGAAGCCTTGCCGGCTGCCGCCCGCTCGCGGAGTGAAAACAGATGTCCAGGCAACCAGCGGCACCGGGCCCGAACACGCCGACCGTGGCCACCGCTCCGGGGCCGCATGAAGTCAGCAGGGTTACGCGGCAGGGGGACTCGCAGCGTGATGAGGAAGTGCGAGGCATCGTCATCCCAAACGGGCGGGCCGGCTGAGAAGCACCCCCAGCAGTACCAGGTCGGGTACAAACTGAGCGTCGGGCGCGATACAGCCGGCCAGTCGCTGGGCATCGCCCCCCGTAACAAAAATCTGCGGCGCGCGAGGCAACTCGCGCGCCACGCGCGTGACCAGCTCTCGGACGGCACCGACGTTGCCCCAGAACAGTCCAGATCGAATGGCGGCTTCCGTCGAGCGGCCGATGACCGGTGGCGGCGTGCCGGTGACGTCCGCGGCTATCAGCGGCAACTGGTCGGTCCCCTCCGCGAGCGCCCGCGCGGTCAGTTTAAAGCCGGGCAGGATAACACCGCCGCGAAATACGCCATCGGGCGTGATCAAGTTGACGGTGATTGCCGTACCGGCATCGACGACGACCGCGGGGCGGTTCGGTTCACGCAAGAAGTTCGAGGCGACCGCTGCCGCGAGCCGGTCTAGCCCGACCCGCTCTGGAACCTCGACGTCCAACTCGATGGGCATGTCGCGATGGCTCAAACGGATGTAGTGGTCCCCTCCGCGGTGTGTGCGAACCCAGTCGGCCAGCCGCTGTTCCGCTTGGCGGTGCACGGTGGCGACCAGCCAGGGACACGGGCCGTCGCCCAGCAGCCGCGTGGCCTGGGCGGGCTCGAACTCGGCCGTGGGAAATTCGGCGCGTGCCAGCCACTGCGGCTGACCTCCGGAAGCATCGCGCAGGGCGACCCCCATCTTGATGGTCGTGTTTCCAATGCCCACGGCGACAACCGGCGCGTTCATGCAGGGCTCGGCTTTCCATCCGCGATGGCGGCAGCGATACGCCGCACAAGTTGGTTCAGATTGAATCCCGTTACCGCCGAGATCAAGAGCACGTCGGACTGCGTCGCCGCGCTGAGCTCGGCACGCACTTCGTCGGCACCTGGTAGCTCGCCCTTCGACACGACCAGGATCTCGGGCCGCTGACCCAGCAGAGGATTGTATCGGACCAGCTCTTCACGAATGGACCGGTAGTTCTCCAGCGGTTGGCTGCCGTCCATCGGCGCCGGCTCGATCAGATGGACCAACACGCCCGCTCGTTCCACATGTCGCAGGAATTCGTGCCCCAGTCCCACGCCTCGATGTGCGCCTTCGATCAACCCCGGGATGTCGGCCATCACGAAAGAATGGTCCAGGTCCAGCTGGACGCGCCCCAGATTCGGATGCTTGGTGGTAAAAGGATAGTCCGCGATCTCGGGGCGTGCGTGCGACACGCGGCTGAGCAACGTACTTTTGCCGGCGTTCGGTTTGCCTATCAATCCCACGTCGGCGATGACTTTCAACTCCAGCACGACCAATCGCCGCTCCCCCTCGCCACCCGGAGTCGATTCGCGCGGCGATCGGTTGGTCGACGATTTGAAGTGGAGGTTGCCGTAACCTCCCTTGCCACCTTTCACCGCCACAACCTGATCGCCGGTCGCGACCAGGTCCTTAATGATGAACCCTTCGCGGGCGTCCCGTATCAAGGTGCCGGGTGGAACCGGGATGACGAGGTCCTTGCCGCGGCGCCCTTGCCGGTTCGCGCCACTGCCGCGCGTCCCGTCCTCCGCCGTCCAGAATTTGCGATGAGCGATCGCGGACAGGTGGTCCACCCCCTCTCGGGCTTCCAGGATGATGCTGCCGCCATCCCCGCCATCTCCGCCATCCGGACCACCTAGCGGAACGTACTTTTCGCGGCGAAAACTGACACAGCCGCCGCCCCCGCGGCCCGCCTGCAATTCGACCTGTACCCGATCAACAAACATCGACCACCCAACAATCTGCAACGGAAATTCGGTTCGTCCCCGGTCCCCACGCCCGCTGGCTCGTCTTCCCATCGTTCCAAAGACGGCTTTCCCTGGCAATCCTACTCGGCCTGGCCGGAAAAGATGGTTCGGCCGCCATCCACCGGCAAGCAGGCCCCCGTAATGAAGTCGTTCTCGATCAACGCCAAGGCGGCCTGGGCCACATGATCGGGAGTCCCTTCCCGCCGGACCAGCGTCGCAGCGACGACCCTTTGCCGTTCGCTCTCCGGCACGGTGCTCGGCATCATCACGGGGCCAGGCAACACACAATTGACCCGCACGGCCGGATTGCGCTGGCCCAGTTCCACGGCCAGCGTCCGAGTCAGCGTGGGAATCACGGCCTTCGACATGAAATACGCGGTATGGTGCAGGTACGGGCGAGCCGTCGCCCAGTCACCCACCGTGATGATGCATCCCCCTTCCGGTTGCTCGACCATGCGCAGGCCCGCTCGCTGGGCGCAGAGGAAGGTGCTCAGCGCGTTGACATCGAAGAAACGGCGCACATCGGCGGCCGTGGTCGATTCCAGCCGCTGCGGGGACCAGATTGCCGCGCAGTGAACCAGC
>JBFWYF010000614.1:0-4988 GCA_050186685.1 Pirellulaceae bacterium | reverse complement strand
CGTTCCCCTGGGTCGTCCCCGAGCGGATATCTGGAGGCCCCCACTGGCGGTCGCTGCCCGCGACCGGGTGTGGGAGATCTGGAGCGAGCCGCCGGAATTGAGCCGCACCCGATCCGGTAACTGGGATCTGTACGCCCGGGCGCTGGACGAGAAGAAGAACGAGTGGGGACCGCTGGTGCGATTGACGAAGGACGCCAAGCCAGACATCAACCTGCATGTCGCGAGCGACGCCCAGCGCGGCATTCATGTGGTATGGCAGGGCCATCCTCAGAACTCGGGCGATATCTTCTACTGCCATTTCGACGGGGAAAACTGGTCGTCGCCGCTGGCCGTGACGGACGGGAACGCGAGCGACTGGTATCCCCAAGTCGCGGTGGACAGGGAGGGAACGGCGTGGATCGCCTTCGACAGTTATCGCCACGGCGACTACGACGTATTCCTGACGAGCGTCCGCGATGGGCGAGTCGGAGCGCTGCGACCGATTGCAGCCAGCCCGTATTACGAGGCGCATGCAAGCGTCGCCTGCGGCTCGGATGGTCGCGTCTGGGTGGCGTGGGAGCAGGGCGGATTCAACTGGGGGAAGGACCAGGGTTACTGGCTCCGGCAGGAGAATCGGGAACAGGGCACGACGCTTGGCAGTGGCCGCTCGGTACATGTGGTGGCGGTGGAGGAGAACCAGATCCTGGCCGCACCGCCGCTGGAAACGGTGATTTCCGACGTATTGAAAGCCACAGCCATGCCGGGGCTCGCGGCAGATGGCGATGGGCGACTCTGGCTCCGGTTTCGCCGGCAGACGCGGGGATCGATGGACGGTCGCGGCCGGTCACAGCGCTACTGGACCGAGAACGTGACGCGGCTGACGTCAGCGGGATGGACCGAGCCGACGATCCTGCCCGCAAGCAGCGGCCGCATCAGCGTCTTCAGCCGGCAGGTGCCCGCGACTGGCGGCGGGTTGCTGGTGGCGTACTCCAGCGACCAGCGAGCTCCTGCCGCAGGGCATCGCCCGATCCACGACCAGGCGCTCGTCGCCGCCATCCCGGCCCCGGCGGAAGCCGCATCGGTTCCCGAAATGACGGTGTACCAGCCTCCCCTGCCGCCGGAGGGAATGGCGAAGTGGGACGTCGAGCGGGAAAGGAAGGCGGTCGCGGCGGCTCGAGGCCACCGCGTCAAGCTTAATGGCGAGAATCTGCGCATCGTCCGCGGCGACCTCCACCGGCATACGGAGCTCAGTTGGGACGTCGGACCGGGCAACGATGGCTCGTACCTGGACTTCTACCGCTACATGATCGATGTCGCCGAGATGGACTTCGGATCGCTGACCGACCACCAGGGAGGCGGCCACTATGCATACCATTGGTGGCTGACCGAGAAGTCGGCCGACCTGTATTATCTCGAACCGCGTTTCGTGCCGCTTTATGGCTACGAGCGGAGTGCTCGATTTCCCGACGGGCATCGCAATATCTTTCACAGCTACCGCGGCGTGCCGATCTTCCCGTTCCAGACCAAACTCGGACTGAGTGGTGTATTTCCCGGCGTGGGTACCGGAGAACTGGTGTCCAACGACACGAAGCTGCTTTACAGCTATCTTCATCAATCCGGCGGGCTCGCGATTTCCCATACGTCCGGCACCGATTCCATGGGAACCGACTGGCGCGACAACGATCCGCAGATCGAACCGGTCGTCGAGATCTATCAGGGTGCTCGGAACAGTTATGAAGTCGTCGGCGGACCACGCGTGCACGATTTGAATCGGATGGCACCTAATCAGGCGCCGGGCGGCTACCAGGAAGAGGGCATGGTCTGGAATGCGCTCGCCAAAGGCTATCGTCTGGGCACGACGGCCTCGAGCGATCATGGTTCGACACATATCAGCTACAGCCTGATCTACACGCCTCGCAACGACCGTGAGTCGCTGCTCGCCGCTATCCGCCAGCGGCATACGTATGGCAGTACGGACAACGTGATCGTCGAAGCATGGGCCAACGGTCATTTCATGGGTGACGAGTTCACGACGTCCGACCGTCCCAATCTGCGGCTCAAGGTTCAGGGTACCGACAAGCTGCTGCGCGTCGATCTCGTGCGCAACAACCGATACATCTACAACTCGGCACCCGACCAGCGGGAAGCCGAGATCCGGTTTGTCGACATGGATGCCCAGCCTGGCCTGAACTACTACTATTTCCGCGTCCAGCAGGAGAATGGGGAAGTGGCCTGGGCCAGCCCGATCTGGATTCACTACCAGCCGTAGCTCGCGGCGAGAGGCGGGAGAGGGCATGAGCGAAGAGGAAGTCCTGGATATCGGCGTGGCCGTCGTCGAGCGATCTGGCTGGTTTCTGGTGGGCCAGCGCCCCACCGGGGTGCCGCTGGCAGGGTTTTGGGAATTTCCTGGCGGCAAAGTCGGGCCGGGCGAAACGCCCGCCGAAGCGGCGGTGCGGGAGTGCCGCGAAGAAACGGGCCTGCAGGTAACCGTCGTGCACGACTGGGGGCAGCACGTCCAACCGTATGCACACGGCGAGCTGCGATTGCACTTCCTGGGCTGCACGGTGGCGGAAGACCGGCCGGCGCCGCAAGCGCCTTTTCTCTGGGTCCCGCGAACGCGTCTGGCGGAGCTTGACTTCCCGGTGGGCAATCGCGCCTTGATCGGGCGACTGATCGAAGCCCCCGGCGGCTCGGAGCGACACCCGGCTCAAGAAACAAAATAGGCCGCTGAACATGTTTTTCAGCGGCCTGCTATCTTGGAGGGCAAGGCGTCGGTACGACTACGGGTAACCGCCCATTCCGCCTTGTCACCCTTTTGGACAAGTTAGTTCCGCCAGCCTCCGAGCCTCTCGTAAGTCGGCGGAACAGCAAACAGAGAAAAAAGCCTCCGGCCCATTGCGACGAGTGGAGTCGCTTCAAGAATGGCGAAGGTCGGGCGTGCTATTGCACTTGCCTTAGTTGACCAAAGCCAATGAAAAATAGTTGGTCCCTCTGTCGGAATCTGCCGGAAGGCTTTTTGATTCTCTGATCAAGTATAGCTCGCAGTTGCGTGCAAGCCATTTGACAGGACTAATAAATCGGCAAACCGCATCCCCTGCATTCATTAAAATGTCGAAAACCGGCCGGACACCTCTGGGTTTTGGTGCAAACTGCCCGCACGGGTCGTGGAAAGCCTATGGGGAGACGCCGCAGAGCGAAAGACGGTAACTGGCGGACGGCGTAGCTGAAACCTGGCGGCAGGAGCGGGGGTTTAACCCTTGCGAGTCCCCGTTCCGGAGGATGTTAGCTCATGCTCGAATCCCAGCTGGCAGGTTGTGGTCCCCTGCACTTACACCGGCGCACCCTGCTGCGGGCGGCAGGGTGGAGCGGCGTGAGTTGGATGACTCCCGTGGCACGGCTGCTGTCGCGTGCCAGCGAAGCACGGCCCCAGGAGCAGCCGGCCCAATCGGTGATCTTGCTGTGGATGGCGGGCGGCCCCAGCCAGTTGGATACGTTCGACCCGAAACCGGGCACGGCTATCGGTGGGACAACGCGTTCCCGTTCGACCAACGCCGCAGGCGTCGAGATCGCGCAGGGACTCGAGCAGATCGCCGATTGGATGCACCGGTTGTCGCTTGTACGCAGCGTCGTCAGCAAAGAAGGCGACCACGAGCGCGCCACGTACGCCATCAAGACGGGATACCGCCCGGACCCGACGCTCGTCCATCCGGCGATTGGCGCCATCATCTGCCATCAGCTGCAGGACGAGGTGGAGATCCCGCGGCACGTGTCAATTCTGCCCGGGCAGTGGCCGGCGCGGGGTGGATATCTGGGAGCCCAATTCGATGCCTTCAAGGTGTACGATCCGCAAGGGTCGATTCCGGACGTGACGGCACCGGTCAGTCAGGACCGTTTTCAGCAGCGCATCGCCGATCTGGCGGTCGTGGAAGCGGAATTCGCACGCGGTCGGCTGCGGCGAATGGACGAGGATCGGACGCTGAGCCGGTCGACCACACAGGCGGCCGTCCGCATGATGTCGTCCGAGCAGCTGCAGGCCTTCGATATCCAGCAAGAGCCGATCGCGGTCCGTCGAGCTTTCGGTGATACACCGTTTGGACGGGGTTGCCTGGCGGCCGCCCGTCTGATCGATGTCGGCGTGCGCTGTGTGGAGGTGACGCTGGGGGGCTGGGACAGCCACGTAAACAACCAGGAGACGCAGGCCGAGCGGATTCGGGAGCTCGACCCGGCCTTTGCATCCCTGCTGCGTTACCTTGACGAACATCAGCGGCTGGATTCCACCGTGGTCCTCTGGGGTGGCGAGTTCGGACGGACGCCGCGCATCAATCCGGCTGGGGGACGCGACCATTGGCCGCACGGTTTCACGATCGCTCTGGCGGGCGGCAGGATAGCGCGGGGGAGGGTGATCGGAGAGACGTCGCCAGAGCCACGCGAGGACGGCAAGGATTGGACCGACCATCTGCGTCATCCCCGACCGATCGGCGACATCCACGCCACGGTGCTGATGGCACTCGGGATCCGACACGATCACGAAATGATCACTCCCATCGGCCGCCCCATGGCCTTCACGGAAGGCAATCCGATCCGCGAATTGCTGACAAGCTGAGCGGGGAGAGTGGCCCGCCGAGAGTGGCCTCGGCGGCATCCGAATCCGCTCGGTCCGAGCGGGACACACCGGATGCTCTAGACTCGATCCGGCATGCGCAGGCTGCACGTGACGTCGCGCGACAGGACGCCGCTCAGGAACAGTTCGCCCATCACTTCCCAGGGAAGCTCCTGGTCAAACTGCAGCCCAGCCGTCCACTGTCCGTTGTCCTGGATTTTTGCCCACCGGACGGTGGCGCGCGGCGACAGCAGCAGGCGGCCATCGGGCAGTTCCGCTTCGATACGGACCAGCTCGTCCGTGGGCAGTTCCCCCTCGGTGGCTGCCTTGAGCCCCTGGCGCGACAAGTCGGCCAGGTAACCGACGTATTCCCCGTGCGAATCGACCAGCTTCAGCAGCAACCGGCATT
>JBFWYF010000613.1:0-4992 GCA_050186685.1 Pirellulaceae bacterium | reverse complement strand
CCTGGGTGGAGAATCCCTGAAAATACCCCAGGCTGTGGAACAGGTCCGTGGGAATGACGAGCACACGTTCGGTATGCACGAGCGACATGCAGCTTCCTTTCAGCGCGGTTGGGGTGGGGTCGGCGTCTGGGCCCAGCGGCCGAAGCAGGGAGCCCGTTGGTCTTTTGCCAGACGACTCGAATAATGCCATCGAGGAGCATTGTACATGAATGACGATCGCGTGCGTGCGGCCTTGCGGCTGCTGGCCAATGACGATTCACCGCCGATGGCGTCGGCGCGGGGTGCGGCCCCGCCACCGGACGGGCAATTGCTGGATGCGTATTCCCAGGCGGTCATTCGCGTGGTGGAGACGGTGTCTCCCGCGGTGATCAGCGTCACGGGGCGCGAGGGCGAGCGAGAGGCGGGTTCGGGGTCCGGTTTTCTGATCACGCCGGACGGTTTTGCGATTACGAACAGCCACGTGGTCGCTGGCCGGATGCGGTTGGTGGCAGAGACACAGGACGGGGACCGGGTCGACGCGGCGGTGGTCGGCGACGACCCCGCCACGGATCTCGCCTTGCTTCGGCTGGCGGCCAACGACTTGCCGACCGCCCGGCTGGGCGACTCTGAATCGCTTCGCGTCGGACAGCTGATCATTGCCATGGGCAGTCCGCTGGGATTGCAGGCCACGGTTTCGACCGGCGTCGTCAGCGCACTCGGCCGCAGCATGCGCAGCCGGGACGGCCGGCTGATTGACAACGTGATTCAGCATGCCGCTCCCATCAACCCGGGCAACTCGGGTGGGCCGCTCGTGGACTCCCGCGGCCACGTGACGGGCGTGAACACGGCGATCGTTGCGTTTGCTCAAGGCTTGGGATTCGCCGTGCCAAGCAACACCGCGCAGTGGGTGGCCACGGAAATCCTGGCGCACGGCCGCGTCCGCCGTAAGACGCTGGGCATCGGGGCCCAGGTTCGGCGCGTCACGCGATTGATGATGCGCGAACTGGACTTGCTGACGGATCAAGTGGTGGAGGTGAGCGGCGTCGTGGCGGGAAGTGCCGCCGCCCGGGCCGGTTTGCGGGAAGGGGATCTTCTCGTGGCGATGAACGATCGGCTCGTGGCCAACATCGACGACATCCACCGCATCCTGTCGCAGGCGGCCGACATCCCCACGCTCGAATTGAGCTTCATCCGCGACGGACGGAAGCAGACCATTGACATCGCGTGGTAGCGACGTGGGTGGTTCGCAAGCCTGCGGAGGTCTTCCACTAGGCGTTCCGTGCGAGTCGACATAGAATCACGCGGCGCTCGGAGCGATTGCCGCTTCCAGTGAAGAGGAAGCGGCGCGATCAACTGGCGACGGAATGACTACCGCAGGACTGCGCACCCCGGCAGAGCTCTTGCAGCATCTGCCGCAACATGTGGAATCGGCGGCCGGGTTCGCCGAGGCGGTCGAGGCTCTCCGACAACGGGGCCGGGCCACGTTCGACGGAGTGTGGGGGTCGTCGTGCGCGCTGCTGACCTCCGCACTGCTATCCCACGCCACGGCTCCTCTGCTGGTCGTCTGTTGTCGACCGGACGATGCGGAGGCGTTGCGGGACGACGGCGCGCTCTTTGCATCGCAGCCGTTCGAGCTTTTCCCGGCCTGGGAAGGGGAGCGGCCCGAGCAGATCTTGCTGGACGAAGTCTTCGGCGAACGCCTGCGCCTGTTGAAGCAATTGCAGCAGCCGCCCAGGCAGGCGCGGGCGATTGTGGCCAGCATCCAGGCCTTGTTGCAGCCCGTGCCATCGCGCGACGAGTTGGGCCAGCACACTCGAATTCTGCGGCGCGGGGAGCGGGTGGACATCGCCAGTCTGTTGCGCTGGCTGACCACGCTGGGCTTTCATGCCACCAGCGCCGTGGAGCTGCCAGGGGAATATTCGCATCGGGGCGGAATCCTGGATGTCTTCGCCGCCGACTGGGACCAGCCCGTCCGGATCGAGCTGTTCGACGACGAAATCGAGTCGCTGCGGCGGTTCGACGTGGCCTCGCAGCGAAGTCTCGAGCAACTCGCGGAAGTCGAAATCACGATGCTCGAGCCGCCTCGGTCGGCCGACTGCCACCTGGCGTCGTACCTGCCGGCCGATGCCTGGATACTGGTCGTGGAAGCCGAGCGGGTTGAGGCGGCGGGGCGGCAGTTTCTGGAACGGCTCGAGAACCCAGCTTCCATGCATGATGTGCCCGCCGTCATGCGATCGTGGCAGTCGTGCGGCCTGGCGACGGCCTCTGCCGTCGCGGCGGGAGAGCTGGGCGCAGTCTGCCGGCTGGGAGTCGAGTCAGTCGAGCGGCTGAGCGGCGACGCGAGCCGCGTGAAGGATGAACTGGACCAGTTGGGACAGGACCAGGATGTGGTCGTCGTCTCATCCCGCGACGCGGAAATTGCCCGTCTGCGCGAGCTGTTCCAAACTACCGGTGTGGCGTCGACCAATCGCCTCCACTTCGTCGTCGGGCAGCTGCGGGCCGGTTTCCGCCTGGTCGCGCAGCGAACGGTCGTGATTTCCGCCAATGAACTGTTTCACCGTGGCGACATTCGGCGATTGCCACGCCGGCGGCTGGGTAAAGCCATCGACAGTTTCGTCGACCTGCGGGAGGGGGATCTCGTCGTCCACCTCGCTCATGGCATCGGTCGGTATCGCGGCATCGAACTGCTCGACAAGCAAGGGCACGTCGAGGAGCACCTCAAGCTGGAATTCGCCGAAGGCGCGAAGCTCTACGTGCCCACGTCGAAAATCGATCTGGTGCAGAAGTATGTCGGCGGCACCAAGAGCCGGCCCACTTTGGCCAAGCTCGGAGGAGCCACCTGGCTGCGCCAAAAACAGGCTGCCGAAGCCGCCGTGCTGGATATGGCCGTTGAAATGCTCCAGCTGCAGGCTGAGCGGCTGGGGCGGCCTGGCATCGCGTTCGGACCGGACGGTGAATGGCAGCGCGAGTTCGACGCCTCGTTCCCCTACGAGGAAACGGCCGACCAACTGGCTGCCATCACTGCGATCAAGTCGGACATGGAAGCTGTGAAACCCATGGATCGGCTGCTGTGCGGGGACGTGGGTTTCGGCAAGACCGAGGTCGCGATGCGCGCCGCCTTCAAGGCGGTTGATAACGGCTACCAGGTGGCGGTGCTGGTGCCGACCACGATCCTGGCCGAACAACATTATCACACGTTCCTGGAACGATTTGCTGAGTTCCCGTTCGACATCGCGCGGCTGAGCCGCTTCTGCTCGCCGCAGGAAGAACGCGAGATCCTCACGAAACTGGCGGCCGGCCAGGTCGACATCGTGATCGGGACGCACCGCCTCTCCTCGCGCGACGTCCACTTTCATAATCTGGGCCTCGTCATCATCGACGAAGAACAGCGGTTCGGTGTCGAAGTCAAGGAACGTCTCAAGACACTGCGTTCGACTGTGGACATCCTGACGATGACCGCCACGCCCATTCCACGGACGCTCCATATGAGCCTGGTGGGCGTGAGGGATATTTCCAATCTGGAAACGGCTCCCGAGGAGCGCGTGCCCGTGGAGACCCGCCTGTCGCGCTTCAATCCGGAGCTGATCCGACATGCGGTACTCAGAGAACTGAGCCGCGGCGGGCAGATCTTCTTCGTGCACAATCGGGTCGAGGACATCGAAGTCGTGGCCCGCAAGCTGCGCCAGTGTGTCCCCGAGGCCCGCATCGATATTGCCCACGGGCAGATGCCGGAAGACCAGCTCGAGCGAGTCATGGTGGACTTCGTCTCGCACCGGTTTGATCTGCTGCTGGCAACGACCATCGTGGAAAGCGGGCTCGACATCCCGAACGCCAATACGATCTTTATCGATGAGGCCGATCGGTACGGGTTGGCCGATCTGCACCAGCTGCGTGGTCGCGTGGGACGTTACAAACATCGCGCGTACTGCTATCTGCTCATCGATCCGCACAAGCACTTGACGCCCAATGCCGCCAAGCGGCTGCGCGCCATCGAGGAATACAGCGAAATGGGAGCGGGCTTCGCACTGGCCATGCGGGATCTGGAAATCCGCGGAACTGGCAATCTGCTGGGGGTCCAACAGAGTGGCCACATCGCGGCGGTCGGCTACGAGTTTTACTGCCAGCTGCTCGAGAATGCGGTCCGCCAGCTGAAGCAGTTGCCGCGCAAGCTGGCGATCGACGTCGATATCGACCTGCCGGGCGAGGCGTTTATTCCGGACGAATACGTCCCAGACCTGCGCATGAAGATCGATCTGTACCGGCGAGTACGGCGAGTGGAACATGCACGGGACCTCGGCGAATTGCGTCAGGAGTTCGTGGATCGTTTCGGGCCGATTCCGGATCCGGTCGACCGGCTATTGCAGCTGGTCGAATTACGCCTCGACGCAACGATCTGGCAGATTTCCGCCATCCACATCGAGGATCGCGATCTGGTCTTCGACTACACCGACCGGCGGCGCGTCGAGCAGCTATCGAAGCGGACCCAAGGGCGTCTGAAGGTCGTCGACGATCGCCGCGCGTACTGCCGGCTGAAACACGACCGCCCGTCGGCAGCGATGTGGCTGGCGGCAGCAAAATCCGTGTTGCAGCCATAGTAACGCCTCCCTATACTCCCGCACCGCGCAGATCCGACTCTCCGGCGACTCTGGCGACAAGTCCGTGGCGGCACGGTAGTTTACGGGCCGTGCGGACCCGGTCGGTCCAGCTACGTGCGGAGTGGGCCACACAGGTAGTCCAGCGGAGGACACCACGGCCAGCATCGTCCCGGCAGGAGGCCTCGACGCTTTGATGCGCACCGCGTCTGACTGTCATCGTGAACCGATCCCCACGGTAGCCCGCCTGTCCGGCGGTCGGGCGCTGGCATGGGGGCTGTCCGCCGTGCTGGCGGCCGTGATTTCGGTGTGGTTGTCGGCGCAGACCGTGCCGCCCGCTTTTCCCGGATATTCGACGGCGCCTCCCCAGCAGCTGCCCTTTCCGTCGACGAACGCTCCCCCCCTGACATTGCCCGCCGGC
>JBFWYF010000612.1:2309-5003 GCA_050186685.1 Pirellulaceae bacterium | reverse complement strand
GGCTGCGCTCGTGTGCCAAGACAGTCGCTCCGATTTGAGCATACTGCATGTTGCCGTCGGCGTGGTCGCCGTGGTAGTGCGTGTCGAATACGAACCGGATGGGCTTGTCCGTATAGGTCCGGATGACCGGGATCACTTCGTTGGCCTGCCCGGGAAAATTGGCGTCGATGACCAGCACATAGTCGCGAAACACCACCCAGCCTTGGTTGCAGCCGGTGAATGTCGGTGCTGTCTGCGCTTTGCGGAAGAAGACGCCCGGGGCCAATTCCGTGATCTTCGTTTCGTTTGGCGCTGCCTGAAGGGCGGCTGTGATCATTATGAGCAAACAGGGAACGAGGATACGGTGAGCAAGCATGGTGGATCTCCCGGAAGCCAGACAAGGCGTGAAACTCTGGGCGGGAGTATACCCGATCCCACTTCGATCGGAAGTCTTGGCCGAGAGCAGCGGAGCCGGAAATCTGGTGACTCCGCTTGTAGCGCAACTCGCGAAGAGCTCCGAAATCGCACGCAGCGGAATTCGCAAGAGTTCCGAGATCGGCGTCGCTTATAGCCACGTCGCAGGAGTTCCCGAATCGTCGGAAGTCCGGCGACTTTCGCTACAGGAGTTCGGCGCCCGGAGCGTCCAGCAGGTCCGAGAGATCGCCGGCCAGGACCTGGTCGACGAGTCGCGTGTCGACGCCGGTGCCATCTCGCGAGCCAAGCACCTCCAAGGAGGTGACGGGATAAAGGGGCGAAAGCAGCCAGTGTGGATCCCACGTATCGGCGGTTGCGGTTCTCGCCCGATCGCTGCTTTCCGGGACCGTCGGTACCGAGCCGGTCGCCAGGCGGGATACCACGTTTTCGACCAGGGAGCGGTCGGATGCCGCGGCGGCCGATTCACCTTCTCCCTCGCCGCCGGCCAGCGAATTCAAGAAGTTGACGATCTGCAGCACGTCGCCGGGGACCACGAAGTTGTCGCCGGAAACGTCGAGAAACGGATGGGTGGGTACAGGCGGAGGCAACGGCAGCTGCCCCAACGTGTTGCGGAACTTCGGAACATTCAGCTCGTTGACGACGACCAGTGCATCAATGGGTGTGACGGCCCGGTCGTTATTGACGTCGAACGGATCTCGCACATTTTGCCAAGGGAACGGGTCGGGTGTCACATTCACGACGACCGTGACGGAACTCGTGTCGTTCGCAGGCGCCGGGTCAGGACCATCGCCGTCCACGGCAGCGGAATTCACGAGCTGCGTCCGCCGCGCGAGTCCTCCGTCCACCAACACTCCGAGCGTACGCGTGACGATGTCGTTGATCACGAGCGTACCGACGTTGCACGTTATAACCTGTCCGACGGCCGAACACTCGGCGCTGGATGTCGCTCCATCGAACGTCAGCCCGGCGGGCAACGTGTCGCTGACCGTCACGCTGCCGGCGCTGGCCGGGCCCAGATTCGTGACGGTCAACGTGTAAGTGAACTTGCCGCCAGCGATCACCGGATTCGCCGAGGCGGTCATGGTCATACGTAAATCGGCCTGCTGGCTGACCGTTATGGGCACGGTGCTGCTGCGATCTCCGGCGGAAGGATCCGGTTCGTTCGACGTGACATCCGCTGTGTTCTGGATGACGGTTCCATCCGCAAGTCCCGCGTCGACCGTCACCGCGACCTGCGGGAGCGTACTGGAGCCGGCCGTCATGTTGCCGAGATTGCAGGTGACTTGTTGCCCCACAGCCGTGCAGATGCCAGTGGAGTTGACGGCGTCGAAGGCTAGCCCAGCGGGCAGCGTGTCGGTGACGACGACACCGCTGGCGTCCGACGGGCCACTGTTCACGACTTGCATCGTGTAAAAGAACTGACCGCCCGCTCCGACAGGGCTAGCCGAAGGGATTTTGGAGATCTTGAGGTCTGCCTGCCGGTTGACCGTAACGGACGCGGAGCTGCTGTTATTGGCGGGGTTCAAGTCGGACTGACTGGAAGCCGCCTGGACGGTGTGACTAACCAGGCTGCCGTGTGCGACGTTCGACGCCACGCGAACACCGATTTGGGAACCCGCGTTGGCACCATTGGCGATCGTGCCCACGTTGCAGGTTACCGCTTGTCCGGCTGCTGAACAGTGCGCGCTCGAGTTGGTGCCGTCGAACAGCAGGCCGAGCGGGAGTGTGCTGGTGACCTTCACGCCAGTCGCCGCCGAAGGGCCGCTGTTGGTTGTCGTTACCGTATACGAGAGCGATCCACCGGCCAGCACGGTGGTGGCAGAAGAGGTCATGGCGACGGCCAGGTCGGCGACGTCGAACTGCACCTTCAGGATGGCGGCTCCCTGGGTGAACACCTCGAACGTGGTGCCGTCAATCACCTCGTTGGGCTGCTGGACCCAACCACCCCCGCGGTTCACCGTGTCGACGCCGTCACGCAGAACAACTAACGTGTTCGATTCCTGGCTAAGATTCAGGACCTCAAGGAAACTAAGGGTCAGTGTGTTGGTGCCACTGCCGCGCGTGTCGATCCGCTCGATATCCAGAATCCGATTATCGTGGATGGCCGTCAGGTCGAGGGCGAGACCATTTCCATCGAGTCGCAGCGTATCGATGCCATTGCCACCGACGATGCGGTCGAACGTCAGGTCGCTGATCGCCAGGATGTCGTTACCTGACCCACCGATCAACACGTCGTCCCCGCCGTTGCCGATGAGCGTGTCGTCGCCGCGATGCCCGACC
>JBFWYF010000612.1:0-2299 GCA_050186685.1 Pirellulaceae bacterium | reverse complement strand
TCGTATTCCCATTCGCGGTGCCAGTCAGTGTTTCGCTGTTGGGCGTGCCAAGGTGCGAAACGGAACCAGTGAATCCGTTGCCGCCGAAAACAATGTACGTTTCGCCGGCATTGGACTTGCTATTGTTGGCTGCATCGGCCGTGGCGGCACCGATCAGCACGTCGTCGAAACCGTCGCCGTTGATATCGCCGCCGCCGCTGACCGTATAGCCGCTGTAGTCGAACGCGTCGGCTCCCCAGACCGTGATCCCGTCGCCTGCCAGGTTAGCCAGCTGGAAATTGAAGAGGTTCGTCCAGCTCTTGCGCCCAAAGACTACGTAGGTGTCTCCTGAAGAGGTTTTCGCGTTGTTGTCGGCGTCCGCGAACCGGGCACCGATGATCAGGTCATCCAGACCATCGCCGTTGACGTCGCCGGCGCCGTGCACATCAATGCCACTGGTATCGCCTTCGTCGGCACCAAAGAAGGTGACTCCGGTTGTGCCGAGGTTGGACAGATCGACCGTGGGAGTTGTCGTCCAGTTGGCCTTGCCGAAAATCAGATATGACTCACCGGAATTCGAGCGTGTCTCGCCGATGCCGTCGCCGCCCACAGCGCCAATCAAGAGGTCGTCGAATCCATCGCCATTGACATCGCCGGCGCCGCTGAGCGACAAGCCACTGTAGTCGTTGATACTGGCGCCGAAGAACGTGATGCCTGCCGTGGCGAGGCCGGCCAGATCCAGCGTCAGGGTTCCGGCCCAGCTGGCTTTACCGAACACGACGTAACTTTCCCCCGCGGTGGCCTTCGTATTGTTGATCGCGTCGCCGTACTGGGCGCCAATCAGTAGATCGTCGAAGCCGTCACCATTGATGTCTCCTCCGCGGCTCACGCCGAGCCCACTGTTGTCGGCCGTATTGATGCCATGGATCGTCACACCCGCGCTTCCCAGGTTACCCAGGTCGACGGTGGGAGTGGCAGACCAATCGGGCTTGCCAAACACGACTGCCGCCTCGCCGGCGTTCGGTCGCGCGTTGCTCGCCGAGTTCGCCAGGGGGGCACCGATGAGGAGGTCGTCGTAGCCGTCGCCATTCACATCTCCCGCGCCGCTGACGGCCCGGCCGCTTACGTCCAAGGCATCCGCTCCATGCAGCACAATTCCGGCGGTGCCGAGATTCAGGAGATCGACGGTCGGCGTCGCCGTCCAATTCGCTTTGCCAAAGAGGACGTAACTTTCGCCGGCATTCGGCTTGGCGTTTCCGGCGGCATCTCCGCCCCCGGCGCCGATCAGCAGATCGTCGAAGCCGTCGCCGTTGATGTCCCCGGCGCTGCTGACGGCCCGGCCGCTGTAATCTTCCAAATTAGCCCCATAGATGGTCACCCCCGCCGTCCCGAGGTTCGCCAGGTCGATCGTTCGCGTGTTGGACCAATCGGCCTTGCCGAAAATCAGATACGAGTCGCCGGCGGATACCTTGGCGTTGTTCAGGGCGTCCGCGTACCGAGCCCCGATGACCACGTCGTCAAATCCATCGCCATTGACGTCGCCGGCGTCGCTGACGGCAATGCCACTCTGGTCCCCCGCATCGACGCCATAGATGGTGACTCCGAGGGCATTCAGAGTGCTCAAACTGAGGCTGGCCAGGACACGGCGATCCTCAAGCGGCTCGAGCCGAAGTTTGCGGAAGAGAGCGCGGGGGCGCCGGACGAGCCCGGACCGTTTCCCGTGTTTCGTAGCGCGACTCATCTCAATTGCTTCTCCCTGGAGCCGGCTCCGAGCGTACGCGGCTCGCCGACGGACAACATCCGACAGATTTCACTAGACTTGAATCCTAATGCGGTCGGCCGCCGAACCCCGGGCAGCACGACCACGTCGTACAATTCCCGTACCAGGCCAGCAAATCGCAAGGAATGGACGAGATCGAACGACCGCAGATCGATCACGGCGATCTGGCAGCGGGCCTCGGCCTTGCGTGCCACCAGGTTGTCGTCGAGCTCCAGGCCCGTAAACGTTCGATTTTCGCGAGGCTCGGACGTGGCCACGATGGCGAAGTCGCCCACGAAAGCGAGGCCACGCAGGAACCCCGGACAGAACGTCAGCGGCTCGAAACGCCCCGACTTTCGATCGATCCGCCCGAAAAAGCCCGTACCGGCGTTAAGCAGCCATAACTGGTCCCGATAGACCCGCGGCGAATGCGGCATGGACAGAGCGTCTGCGCCCAGTTCATTGCGAACGCAGTCGACGACGACACCGCCGTTGCGTCGATGCTCGCGCCAAGCGTCGGGAGAATCGGTGGCCGCCACGGCCGTACCGTAGCGCGGTACA
>JBFWYF010000611.1:0-5018 GCA_050186685.1 Pirellulaceae bacterium | reverse complement strand
GAGCTCCGCGAAACGGAAGGGGGGTCAGCGCCCAGCCGACGCGTCGGTTTCGGCATCCGCCAGAAACGCCCGCTGCGTCGACCGGCACAGTGATAACAGTTCCTGGGTCAAGCCGAGGATTTGTTCCAGTTTGGGTTCGCCTCGCGTAGAGGCCTCCAGTCGCTCGGCTGCCTCGGCAATAGGCGCAATGCCGTTCTTAGCCGCGGTCTCCTTCAACCTGGACGCCAGCGATTCGAGTCCGTGAATGTCCTGACCGTCCAACGTGTCGGCGATCCGCTCGATCTCCAGTCCAATCTGCAAAGCGAATTGCTTATCCACATGCCCGATCCCGGGTATGGGTCGATGTTGCCGCTCGAGCACAGTGATAAATCGCTCCACCAGCGCCGGGTCGAACTGCGTACCGGCGCAGCGTCGCAATTCGGCACACGCCTCAGCGTGCGAACGGGCCGTGCGATACACGCGGTGCGAAACCATGGCATCATAGGCGTCGGCAATCTGCAGGATGCGGGCACCGGCCGGCACCGAACGACTCGCGTCGCCGTTCTGCCTGTTGAACCACATCTGATGCGATTGCACGATCTCGCTCAACGCATCACAGCAGAACGCTGAATGAATGATCTCGACACCGATCCGGTCGTGTCGGGACATGACCTGCCATTCGTCCGCGGTCAGCGGTGATTGCTTCAGCAGGATGGCATCGGGAACACCGATCTTGCCGATATCGTGGAGCAAGGCCGCCGTCTCGAGCACATAGACTTCGCTGGTGGACATCATGCCGTGGGCTACCGCCACCACCATGTCGGCGACGCGCCGGCTGTGCTCGGCCGTGGCATGATCCCGATAGGCCAACGCCGAGAACAGGGCCGTCACCGCTTGGAACGGGATCGCGATCGTCGAGGTTGTGTCTGCCGCGCGCCGGCCCGGGTCTTTCTTCCCCGCCTCCGCAGCCATCTCGTCGGTTACCTCATCACGCCGGACAACGCGGTTGCGCCCGCTGCGCTTGGCGACGTACAAGCACTTATCGGCCTCGTTCAGCAATGCGTGCGAGTCGTCCGTGCCACCTGTCCGCTCGGCCACGCCCAAACTGGCCGTGACGGAGGTTTCCGGCAGCTCTAATGCCGCAATGCGGAGCCGCAGTCTTTCGGCCACTTCCCAACCTTCGGCGATGTTGGTGCCGGGCAGGAGCACCGCAAACTCTTCGCCTCCGTACCGACAGACCAGGTCCCCTTCCCGGGCGGATTCCCGCAATACGGCCGAGACGCGTTGAAGTACTTTGTCCCCCACCGCGTGTCCAAAACGGTCGTTGATCGACTTAAAGTGGTCGACGTCGACCATGACGCAGCTGAGGGGCACCTGGCGGTGGCCGGTTGCCTGCCAGTGCTGGTCAAACTGCTCGAAGAAGGATCGGCGGTTGAGACAGCCGGTCAGCGAGTCGCGAGTGGCGAAGATCTGCAGTTCCTGGTTCTGGCGCTTGATCTCATCGCGCGAATGGCTCAATTCCTCCAGCATCTTGCGCAACGCGGCCCGGCTTTTTTCGATGGTCGTGATGTCATTGAATGTCGCCAGCGCTCCGCGCCCACGGCCTTGCGAGTCCAACACGGGTGTTGAGTTCACCCGGAACACGCGCGGCTCGTCCCCCGCCGGCTCGAACGCCAAGGGAATGTCATGGCACATTTCGCCCTGTTCGAGCGACCGCGACCACGGCAGCTCCACCACCGGGCCTCCCGCCGGGACAGACCACCCCAGCTTGGACGCCTGCTTCCCGATCAACTCCTCTTGCCTCCGCCGCATGGTGCGGGCAAACGCGTCGTTGGCGAGCACAATGCGCTCGTGTTCGTCGATGATGATCAGCCCCTCGGCCAGCGTGTTCAGCGCGGACCGTACACGATCTGGCACGGCCTTCGACGGATCAAGGTGTTGCAGCATCCGGCGAAGAAAAAGATAGAACGCGATGAATGTGCCGGCGCCGATGAAGAGGCTCAGCCGCACAAACGGCCTGCGCAGCCAGCCACTCACACCCTGCGTAGGCTCCTCGGCAAAGTGGAATTCTATGGTTCCCCAGCGATTCCTGCCGCGGAACAGCGGAAAGATGACCGGCGCCAACGACTCGTTGGCTGATACGCTGGTCGGACTCAGGGCGGGGAAAACTTCCGCGACCGTGTGTCCTGAAGTCTCGCGAACAACGATCCGTGTCAAAGCAGGATTGCGCGAGACGACGGCCTGCAGGTGTGCTTCCAACGGGGCGAGGGCTTTCTGGCTGAGCAGCGCCGAACTGCTGAGTGCCACGGCCTCGCACGCGCGCATGCGGGACTCTAGTACCGCGGGGCGCGGATCCGGCACGAAGCCCAGCGTGCCCGCTAGGAACAGCGTACTTAATGACAGGGCGACGAGTCCCACCGTGATGCGGACGGTCGCAGTAATTCGGTGCATGTTCTGTTTCCCTCATCCCTCATAGCCGGTCCACGAGCGTGCGTCCCGCCGTAGCGGAAGTGGCAACACTTCGTAGCGGAAGTGGCAACACTTCCGAGTCAATCCTCGTAGCGGAAGTGGCAACACTTCCGAGTCGGCGTGGACCCTGCTCTCTGGCCGGCCGATACTCAGTCCCCCGTGGTCGTGCTGTGCGAGACAATGTCCGCCAGGGACTCTTGATCCCAATTGGCGATGGTGGCTTTCCAA
Organism: Pirellulaceae bacterium; assembly: GCA_050186685.1. GTDB lineage: Bacteria > Planctomycetota > Planctomycetia > Pirellulales > Pirellulaceae > CAZFLF01. The sequence continues at coordinate 2,342 of JBFWYF010000611.1, read as the reverse complement.
CCTGATTCGCTCAGGACGGGGAGCGGATCAATGCACGCCCAGGCGGGTACCGACGACAGCAGGCTGGCTGCCAGGAAACTCCCGCGCAGGACCCACACGACATAGCCCGTCGAGACCGAAAGCGACACCGCCGACGCCACGCCTACCGACAAATGCTGCCAGGCCATGTCGCTGTGCGCCTTGGCCACCGCCTCGTCAACATGTTGCCAAAGCTCCTGATCCTGCATGGCCCAGGCAAACTCGCGCCAGGCCAACGGCGTGGGTTCGATGAGGAACGGGCCGCTGGCGTTCGAGGGATCATTTGCCGGGCTGCGCTCCGCATCAGCCGGAGTTCCGTCGACGACAAAGCACGCGACCCCTGTGGCTTCAATCATCGGTCCATCCGATCTCGGGGCCGGCGTCGGTTCTGACGCAGCGCGGGTGGTCGGCGACGTGGGTGGCGGTGGGGCGCCAGCGATTGCCGCGGGTTCCGCGGGCATCTCCTCCGGGGCCGCCGAGTCGTTCGTCGCTTCCTCCGATTCTTCGGAGGGGGCGGATTCGTCGCCTTGCTCTTGTCCGCCACCATCCGATCCCGGCGAAGGTGCCGCTTGCACCGGAGCTACGCTAATCGATACGGTGGCCAGGGCGGCACCTCCACGGTCGTCCATCACCTGGTAAGTGAAGACGTCCTGGCCCACGAAGCCCGCCTGGGGCTGATAGACGAAGGAACCGTCGGTATTGAACAGAATTGTGCCATTAGCCGGTCCTCGGACTAACATCGCAGTGAGCACGCCGTCGACATCCATGTCGTTGGCGAGCACCCCCGGATCGTTCACCACGAGAGCCGCCCCGGAGTTTGTTTCGTAGTGGTCCGCGCCCGCGACCGGCAGATCGTTCTCGGCCGTGATGGAGACGACGGCGGTGGCCGAGTCGCTGAAACCGTTCCCGTCGTAGACGACGACGGTTAGCCACCGTTCGGAGTTATCGGGCGTTTCTGAAACGTTGTAGTACCGGATGGACCGAAGAACCGCGGCGTACTGGTCCAGTGTATCGGTCCCGGTGATCGTCAGCGTTGTGGTCGTGCTGTCGTAATGCCCGGCCAGCATCGTGCCGCTGGTATCGAACTCGAGCCCCTCCTGCGATCCGTCCTGGGCGTTGAGCAGCGTAATCGTCAACGAAGTCAACGTAACATTGTCAGGATCGCTCAGAGCAAGGTCCGTATCGCTGATGCGAGCGGCGGTTCCGCCTTCTACGAAAGTGGTGCGATAGTCAATTCCCGCGGCGCCCGAGCTGTCGTTGGCATCCAAATCGAGGAGAGGGGCTTCGTTGACATCGATCACCGTGATCCAAAGCTGTTGCGAGTCGGTGCGTGATCCGTCGCTGACTTGGATCACAACTTCGTAGACGTTATCCGCAGTCGCATCGAGTGGCGATTCGAAGTTCGGCGCGCTCAGGAATGTTACGATGCCCGTGGTGGCATCGACGTGGAAAAACTGTCGATCGACCCCACCGGCCAACGAATAGCTCAAGGCCGGGCTGGGCAGATCCGCGTCGACGGCCAATACCTGAGTAACGGCCGATTGGTTCTCAACGACGGTCAAGCTGGTCGAGTTGCCGCCTCCGTCCGAGACAATGGTCGGATCGAGATCGTTGACCGGAGTGATGGCAATCATATAGCTCTGGAGCGCAAACGAGCCATCGGCACTCGTGGCACGCACGACCACCGTGTGCTGCACTGCCGACTCGTAGTCGAGGCTTCCTGCGACACGTAGCACGCCGGAAGTAGCATCCACGGCGAACCGGCCCCCTGCGTCGTCGTCGAGTGAATAGGCAATGGCGTTGGTGGTGGCGTCCGCATCGCTAGCGGCCGCGGTGATGCCGACGGCAGTGCCGTTGGCGGCGTTTTCGTTGACGGCGTTGGCCGTGCCATCCGCGTCGGCCGGCGCGGTGACGTCGAACTCGTCGACGTCGTTCACATGGATGGTGAAGGTCGTGTCGGCCGTGGAACCGTCGACCGAGGTGGCGCGGACGGTGATATTGTGCGAGGCGGCGGCTTCGTGGTTCAGTAGCGACCCGTCGGCGACCGTGACGACACCCGTGTTGGCATCGATGGCGAACCGGCCTCCCGCGTCGTCGGTGAGCGAGAACGTGACACCGTTGGTGGTGGCGTCCGCATCGCTGGCGGCCGCGGTGATGCCGACGGCTGTGCCATTGGCGGCGTTCTCGTTGACGGCGTTGGCCGTGCCATCCGCGTCGGCCGGCGCGGTGACGTCGAACTCGTCGACGTCGTTCACATGGATGGTGAAGGTCGTGTCGGCCGTGGAACCGTCCGCACAGAAGTCCACAACTCTGAACTCCAGTCA
>JBFWYF010000610.1:0-5040 GCA_050186685.1 Pirellulaceae bacterium | reverse complement strand
AAACAGCGAGGCGTTCTCAGGGTGACGAGTGCCCCCGAGCACTGCCAGTGCCTGCTCCTCCAGGATCTCCCGTTGGGCTTCGGGCATACCCACACCGACAATCAGGATGTGCACGGCCCGTTTCGTGTCCGGTTCACGACAGTCGGCCAGCACCGTCAGTTGACTGACGGCACTCTGCTGGACGCCAGGCAATTCCAGCTCAATGACGTTGGTGGGCGCATTCAGGATGACCGGGACCGCAAACGAACGCGACCGGGACGATGAGTTCGCCACGGGATCCAGCTTGATCCCTGCGGATTGCTTGATGCCGTTGACGCAGACGCATACTGTCTGATCGGGGTCCAACAGGGCCTTGGCGTCCGGGCGAAACCACGTTGCCTTGCCATGGAGCGTGACATGACTGCGTGGCAAGGCCTCACCGACCGTGATGGCGCCGGAGAAACGGTGTGCCCCCTGCACTTCCATGATCGCCACATTGTCGATCCTTTCGACTTCGACGAATACCGGCAGCGGCGGGGCGCTAACCTGGGCTCGATCACTCGCCACCCCTCCCTGGTTGTGGGCAACTAGTTGAAACTGGTTCAGCCCCAGATTCAGCGACACAACGACCTTTCGGCGCAGCGTGCGCGGCGCAGTCGGCCCCAGATCGCTGGGGAAAAAGGCCGGCACATCCTGCCCGTCGTGGAACAGTCGGACCTGTTGCAGCGGGCTCTCGGAACGAATTTCGAACTCCATTTCGAGCTGGTCGTCTTTCGCGTTCAACTGGCCGCGCGGCGTAATGAACTGAACGACAGGGCGCGGAGGAGGTGGCGCGGGGGGCATCCAGCTCACCGAGGCAATTCCCGGCTGAGCGCTCTTCCCATCCTGGTTCCAGACGCTCACTTCCAGGCGGTTATCCCCGGGACGCAGCGGTACAGACGCCAGGTCGAGCCGCCAGAGCTCCCCTTGCTGTTGAAACTCGGCCGCCTGGACCTCGTGCGGGAGGCCATTGACTTCCACGCGAGTGATCTTCTTTACTGATGGTGCATTCACTTCCACGTGAAGATCGATGTGGGGCGACTCACCCGTCTTACCGGGGTGGACGGCGACGATCCGTGGCGGACGGCGATAGAGCACGTGAATGGCTTCCGATTTTGCCTCGCGGCCATTCCGGAGATGAACCTCAATCCGATTGTCACCCAGCTGCAGGGGGATTCTGGTGGGCACGAGCCCTGGACGCACGGAGGGTGCTACCAGTCGCTGGCCGTTCACGAAGAACTCCAACTGGTCGTCCGCGTTCGGCTGATAGGCGGGCAGTACCGTCGTCACGTTAACATGCGGCTGGTCCGTGACAAAGTTGTCGGGGGGAGAATCAATCACGACAGCGGGAAGCGCTCGAAATACCCGGAGCCGATATTCGGCCGACTGCTGCTGTGCGCCCGCCTGGACCAGAAAGCGCACGGCTGCTGTCTGTGTCGGGACGTGCAGCGTCTCCGCCGTCCAGAGCTCAACGCGCTGGCCGGCGCCCACCACCTTGAGCGCGGCCCGCGCTAGGGGCTTCCCCTGGCCATTCACGGCAATGCACTCGCCCGCGGGCATCGTCTGCGCGGCGTGCACCACGATCGAGCCGCGGTATCTGCCGGCAATCACGCTATTGGGGGCCGATGTCCCCAACACGAGCGACTGGATCGAGTCCAGCTCGCTGCGCATGAGTTGCGCGTCGGCCAACGCCATTTTCGGCAGTCGGTCGACGACGATGGACCGCCGCGTCGTTTCAGCCTCCGATTCGCCCTGGCCGGCATTCCAGGCGACGACCTCGATCTGGTTAGCTCCCTCCTTCAGCTTGAGCGGGTGCCGGATTTCTTTCGGTGCCGGCTCAGTTGACTTCCCTTCCAGGACGACCTCACCGCCCAACAGCACTCGATAGTTCACCACTTTTTCCCCCGCTGCTGGGGCGACGGTCGCCTGCAGCTCGAAATCGTTTGCCGCCACGGGGGCCGGCGCTGTGATCTCGACGCCGGGGGCCGGCGGCAAGTATGTCACTTCCAGCCACTCGTCGAAATGCTGCCGCACTTTTTCCGCCGTCTCGAGTACCGCGCGCAATCGGTGTCGGCCTCGACTCCACGAGAGACACGGCAAGGTGACAAACCAAGTGCCTTCCGCCTCATGCGCGAACGCGCCTGCCTCCCGGCCATCGACCTCCAGACGAATCACCGCGATCTGTTCGCGCGGGATTTCCAGCACCTGCAAGGCGACCTTCTCGAGCCTCGAGCGAACGACGCAGGGCTCCGCCACGGCGTCTAGTCCGGGGATGACCAGCTCCATCAACGGGCGCTCCAGCGGCCTCGGTTGCGCTTCCACTACCAACCTGCCGTCCCGGACAAGCTGCGCCAGGATGCCTTGGCGCCGGTACTGATCGCGGTACTGGTCCAGGCGCGAGAACACGGCCGGCGTCTCGGGCCGATCCGAGTTGAAGTGCCATCCGAGCAGCCGATCGACGTCGTCGCCACTGGCGTCGAACGGTCCCAGGGGGCTCCAGCCAACCCACTGCCACATATTCCGAACCCGTGCCCCAAGCGATTGCTGTGTCAGAAACAAAGAGAACAGCGGGTTAACTGCCTCCACGCGGGGGACGATCAAAACGGGGACATCCTGCAGGTCGCGCGTGACGCGGCTGGGGACATTCGCCTGTCGCGTCTCCCGCAGACGCCGCACACGCAGGGTCCGTCCCGGTTCCACCGCGCCGGCAGCTTGGTCGTACTTGGCCGCTGTGCCTGCCGGCTCCACGCGATCGCTTCGCACGATCGCCTGCAGTACATCATCCTCCCGAATGGCTCCGTCCGCAGTCTGGCCGCTCACCACGCGCACCGATCCATCCCGGTCGTCGACCACGAAGGGGAGTGCCCCGGGAACGCTCGTCCACGGTTCGCTATCCGCCAGGCTCCAGACGCACAACTGCTGGTCATCGCCGGTGGAAACGAGCAACCGACCTTCCGAAGAAAAACTCAGGGAATGCACAGGAAGTGTATGCGCGCGGCACTCCCGCAACGTGTGACCGGTCGCCGGATCATAGATGGCGAGCTCCGCGTTCCCCTGGTACCAGGTCGCTACCGCGACGATAAGGCGCGAATTCAAGGTTGACAGGGCCGAGGCAGTCACCTCGTGGCCCTGTGCACGCAGCCGCCTCAGAAGCGTCTCGAGCTGCGGCGGTGTGCTGCGGTCGGTCGCGGCAGACTGGTCCAGGCGCCACTCATTTATCCCCTCGCCGTCAACGACGCGACGTTCGGCCAAGTCGAACACTGCATCGGCCTGTGCCGCATCCGACAGCGACGTCTGACGCTGCCGTCCGGGCCGGTGCAGTCGCAACGCGATGCCCGGTAATTCCCCGCGCAGCGCGAACGCCGCGGATTCGATGCGCGTCGCCACACTGTGCAGCGTCTGCCCCGCTCCCTTCCCGGCCCTGATAGCAGCGAGGTCGAAAACTCGCAACTCCTCGATGCCGTTTCCACCGACGGCGATCTGCCGGCCATCCTCGCTGGCGGCGATCATCGGCACGAGCAGGGGACGTTCGGCGGCCCAGAGGTCGGTTTCCGGCGACAACGCTCCGATGACCTGCGGCGTCAAATCCGCGTAGCGCAGCACCATGCGGTCACCTCCGCCCGAAAGGCCGACCAGCACGGCCGACGACGCTGCTTCCGGCCTGGCTACCACCGCCATGGCCATCGGCGAAAATCCGTGGCCCCACGTCGAGCGAGCCACTTGAGCCATCCCACCGTCACCCTGGAAACTCCACAACGCCAGCAGCCCCTCCGGGCTGCCCCGGACGGCCTGCTTGCCGGCCGTCACCAGGCCCCCCACCCAGGGCAGCGTTCCAGCCGCGAAATGCGCGTCGCGGGGTACGCCCTGCGAATTAACCATGCCAGCGGCGCGGACCGTGTTCGTCCGCAGGTCCCACACCATAAGGGCGCTCCGCGCTTCTTGTCCTGGTTCCCCGACACCCCAGGCGACTGCCGCGCTCAAATCGCGAGCTCCCGCGCCGGTGCGCATGACTGCGACATCCGGTCGACTGGTCGGTACGGCTGACAGAAACTGCGCGGTCACATGCGCGGCCTCCTCACTGAGGTTCCAAAGCCGTGCGACCCCAACGGCCTCGTTGCTCCGCCCCGTGCGAGATTCCTTCTCCCAGCCGATCGAGACGAGCAACGGCGAACTCGCGGCGGGACCACCCGGAGCTTGGGGTGCAAATCGCAGCGCCAAGACCGGTCCGCGGTGACCGACCAGCTGTCGGACCTTACCCTCCGCAGTATCAAACACATACACGACGCCGAGGTCCAGCCACATGTCGTCCGACATCTCGCTTATCGGCACGGCCCTGCCGTTCGACTGAAATCCGAGCTCGCCGCGGATGCGCGCCCTCCCCGCCACAGCAAGCCAGCGGCCATCCGGCGACAATGCCATCGCATTGATGTTTCCCTGCTGCTGAGGACCTAGCGGTATACGATACGCCGTCTGTTCGTCGATCTCGAAAGTCCCCGAGGAATCCGGCCTGCGCCACACGCGCACGACCTTATCCCATCCCCCCGCGTACAGGACATTTCCGTCTGGACTGAACGCCAGTGCCGCGACATAACTGGCCGGACCGCGCGGTTCGAGCCGTAACACGGGTGCGTCACCGGTCGCTCTCTCCTGGGCCGCGAGCGCTGTAGGCAGCACGAAGGCCAGAACGGTTCCCACCAACCAGCGGGGAATACAAGATAATTGGCTGCGCGGGAATTTCTGGGTCACGCCGGATCTCCGCGTTGATTTAGCAAAGGACGAGTTCGCGTAATATACTACTCCCCCAGTGGATGCATGAGAACATATTCCCCCAACCGCAGTCCCTCGCCTCGCGCCACGTGTGGGTCACCTGCACGGCGCGAGAAGACCTTCAGCCGTTGCATCGCCGGAGTCATTCGTGAGTCTGTTTGCCTTGATGACCCAGCTGCCGAAGCGCGACCGCGAGCGGATCGCCCGTTGCGTTCGTGACTTCGCCCAAGCCTGGGAGTACTGCACCATCGAACA
>JBFWYF010000609.1:0-5070 GCA_050186685.1 Pirellulaceae bacterium | reverse complement strand
GCAGCGCGAAGGGGAACCTACGCTCGCCAAGGTCGCGGTCGCTCCGACGGAGCGTTCCATGAAGCCGGGCGAAGAACAGTCGCTGCGCGTCACAGCGACTTACTCCGACGGTACGACTCGCGACGTCACCGCCTGGACCGCCTTCCAGTCCAATGAAAGCGGTATCGTCGGCGTGGATGCGGGGGGACGCGTGAAAGCGGGGCCGCTCCCGGGCGAAGCCGCGATCATGGCTCGCTACATGAACTTGATGGCCATCTGCAATGTGCTCATTCCGCTGGAAGGACACGTGCCGCCGGAATACTACGCGGGTCTGCCGCGGCGGAACTTCATCGACGAGCTGGTATGGGCCAAGCTCCAGCAGTTGGGCATCACGCCATCCGCCACGACCGACGACGCGCGCTTCCTGCGCCGCGTGCACCTGGACATCATCGGCCGCTTGCCGACGCCAGACGAAGTCCGCGCGTTTCTCGCGAATCCCGACCCCAACAAACGGCGGGCGCTGGTGGACTCGCTGCTGCAACGCCCCGAATATGCAGATCACTGGGCCGCCAAGTGGGCCGACCTGTTGCGCCCCAATCCCTATCGGGTCGGAATCAAAGCGGTGCTCAACTACGACAACTGGATCCGCGATAGTTTCCGGCAGAACAAGCCGTACGACCAATTCGTCCGCGAGTTGCTGACGGCGCAAGGCAGCACCTGGCGGAACGGCGCCGTGACCATGTTTCGTGATCGCAGGACGCCGGAAGAGATCACGACGATGGTCAGCCAGTTGTTTCTCGGCATCCGGCTGGAGTGCGCCAAGTGCCACCATCATCCGTTCGAGAAATGGGGGCAGGACGATTTCTACCAGTTCTCAGCCTTTTTCGCCCGGGTGGGCTACAAAGGTACGGGGCTGTCGCCACCGATCTCCGGTGGCGAGGAGATGGTACTCACCTCGCGCCGCGGCAGCGTCCGTCATCCGTTGACGCGCGAAGAATTATCGCCAGCCCCCTTGTTCGGCACGCTTCCAGAACTGGCTGAAGACGCGGACGCTCGCACGGCCTTGGCGGGTTGGATCGCCTCCGACGAGAACCCGTTCTTTGCCCAGGTCATGGTTAACCGGGTATGGGCGGACCTGTTTGGCCGAGGTCTTGTCGAACCGGTCGACGACTTGCGGGCCACGAATCCAGCAAGCAACGAACCGCTGCTCGTGCGACTAGGGGAGGCGTTCCGCGACTGCCGATACGATTTGCAGCAATTGCTGCGGACCATCTGCACGTCGCACGTGTATGAGCTGAGCTCGCTCCCATCCGAACGCAATGTCGCGGACACGCGCAATTATTCCCGCCACTACCGCACGCGTCTGCGGGCGGAAGTGCTGCTCGATGCCGTGACGGACGTGACGGGTGTCGACGATAGTTTTCGGGGGATGCCCGCCGGTTCACGTGCTAACCAGTTGTGGACCACCCGCGTCGAATCCGTCTTTCTGGACACGTTTGGTCGGCCCAATCCCAACCAGGATCCGCCGTGCGAACGAACGCCGGACGCCACGGTCACGCAGGCCTTGCACTTGATGAACGCGCCGCAACTGCAGCAGCGTGTCACGGCGGATGAAGGCCGCGCCGCCCAGTTGGCCGCCAGCGATCGGTCGCCGGATCAGATCGTGGAAGAACTGTATCTCAGCATTTATTCGCGGCTTCCGGATGCAGCCGAGCGCGACATCGGTCGCCAGCTGTTCGCACAACCGGATACCACTCGGCGGCAGGCAACGGAGGATTTGATGTGGGCGCTGATCAATACCCCGGAGTTCCTTCTCAAGGACTGAGCCGGCCCGTTTTCGACCGACGATCGCTTCTTTACGGGCTAGGCGCGACGCTGGGCGCCGTGGCATGCACAGCGCTCGTGGGGGAAGATCGCGCGTCGCGTGCCGATCGCTCGGAGCCGCCCCTCTCTCACCCTTTGGCGCCGCGCCCGCCGCATGTCGCCGCCCGAGCCAAGAACTGCATCTTCCTGACGATGGAGGGCGGGCCGAGCCATATCGATACGTTCGATCCCAAACCCAAGCTCCGCGACCTGCATTTGCAGGAATTTGTGCGCAGCGGAGAAATGAAATCCGCGATGGAAAGCGGTAAACGTTATTACGTTGCCAGCCCGTTCGCGTTTCGACGAGCCGGAACGTGCGGTGCCGACATGGCCGTCAATTGGGAACACCTGGCTCGGCGAGCCGATGACATCTGCTTCTTTCGTGGTTGCCAGGTCGACTCCGTCAACCATCCGACGGCGATGTACCAGATGAACACCGGCAACCGGTTCGGCGGAGACCCCGCCGTAGGCGCCTGGGTGACGTATGGCCTGGGCAGCCTGAACCAGAATCTGCCCGGTTTCATCGTGTTACCTGAGGTATCCTATCCGCAAGGCGGGCCTGCGAACTGGAGCAACGGCTATCTGCCGCCTCATTTTCAGGGAACTCCCCTCCGACCTGCTGGCTCGCCGATCCTCGACCTGCGTCCCCCGACCGGCATCTCGCGCGACCATCAGCGCCAGAACCTTGACCTGCTCGCCGCGCTGAACGGCCGGCACCAGCAGCAGCATCCTTGGCACGCCGAACTTGCGGCACGCATGGACACGTATGAACTCGCTTTCCGCATGCAGGTCCAAGTGCCGGAACTGCTCGACCTGGGCCAGGAAACACAACCGACGCTCGATCAGTATGGTGTGGGGCAACAGCCGACGGATGCGTTCGCTCGGAAATGCCTGCTGGCCCGGCGGCTCGTCGAAAAGGGGGTACGATTCGTCCAGCTGTATGCGGGAACCTGGGACTCGCACGACTACATTGAACGGGCCCATGGCAACCTGATCCGCGCCGTCGACCGTCCCATCGCTGCGCTGATCGAGGACCTCCAGCAGCGCGGATTGCTCGACGAGACCCTGATTGTGTGGTGCGGCGATTTCGGCCGCAGTCCGGACAACGGCGTGCGCGGCGGCGTGGCCTACGGGCGCGACCATAATCCCAAGGCCATGACGATGTGGTTCGCCGGCGGCGGAGTGCGCGCGGGTCATACCGTGGGTGCCACCGATGAACTGGGCGCAGAGGCCGTCCTGGAAGTCCACCCGATCCGCGACGTGCACGTAACCCTTCTCCGGCTCCTGGGACTCGACGACAACCGCCTGACCTACTTCCATGGCGGGCGGTTCAAGCAGCTCTCCCAGTTCGGCGGACGCGTCGTCGAAGAACTGATCGCATAGTCCGTCAGCCGCTTGCCAGCGCCGTGAAGCTGACGACGAGCAGCATGCCGGCACCCAGCCATCGCTCGCTGCCGCTGCCGAAGAGGGCCAGCGCAAATCCGGCGAGCGTGACGAAGACGACTCCGCCGTGCAGCGTCAGGCCCCGGGCCACGGATCCGCGCTCCCATTCCGCGCGCGCCTGCTCGACGTTCACGCGCTGAGCGCCGGGCAGTTCCTCCGCCGCGCGCTGGGCATCCAACTGGCCGAGCAGTTGGTTCAAGTCACGAGCGCGATCTTGCTCCTGGGGCGTCAAGCGGCCTTTACGCAGCAGACTGTCCAGTTCCGTGATCCAGGGAGTTCGCTGGCGCTGCCACTCCTCGACGGCTTCCAATCGTGCTCCGGCGGTAACGCGGGCCAGGCGGCCATCGGCGAACGATTCGCAGCCGCGAGCCGCCACCAGACAGAACACGCCCACGGCCAGACTTCCCCAAGCGGCCGTGGTCAGCAGCTTGACGAACTCACTTGAGGCCTGCGTCGCGAAGTGCGGCAGCGAGGCCGCTACACCGCCTGCGTTCTCGTTCAGGGGGCCGGTGGCCGGTTTGGCCGTCTCGCCTGCAAAAGATTCGGCTGGAAACAGCTCGCGCAGCTCGTGCGCTGCCGTCCAATTCTCCATGCCTTCCTTCCAGACCAGATCGTCGCGGCGGATCTTCCCCGCCTGCGCGAGTGCCTTGATCTGGGGGCTTGTGAATGGCCCGCGTTCTACCTCGCCACGAGCGTAATACCACACCGGTTCCGACATGCCGTTACTCCGGGCCTCTGCTTGACGGCCGCCGGAATAATAGAGTCCGCCCGCCCGTAGATCTCAATCGTCCCCGTCGCGACTTCCGCCCGAGCAGGGGGCGTGGCCTAGTGGGTGTGCTTCGTTTCAAAACCGTAAGTCTTGAACCATTCCTCCCACTGGTGTGCTTCGTCGTGGGACTTGGCCTTGTAGGTCCGCCACTTCTCGCACCGATACACGACGTCAGTGTGTCCGTTGTGTGCTTCCTTCTTGACTTCGCAGCCCAACTGCTTGAGCGTATCGAAGACTTTCGCCGCGTCCTTCTCGCTGTTGAAGTGAGCCGCCTTCCATTTGGGCAACCGAAATTCCACTTCTTCGTTCGTAGCAGCCAGCACGGTGGTCGCGCACAACAGACTCCACACAGCGGCACAGCCCAGCCAATATCCCAGCTTCCTTGCCAGCATTTCCTATTCCTCCAAGTAACTCGTCGTTTCGACGGTTGGTACGGGTTGTAATCACCCATCGGCCGACCGTGCGGCGCGGCTTGAGTTTATCGCGCCGAGAGCCCGGCTGGCCGCGTCAGTCGCGGATGGATTGGATACGGACGTCATCGCAGGCCAGTTCGCCTGTGGCACCGAAGAGTCCCAGACGCACGATGGCCTCGCGTGCGGTGGGCGGGACGCGGAACCGGCGGGCGACCTGCTTCCACTCGGCGGTACCGCGGAACGGTCCGAGCCAGTGGTGTCCTAGGTCGCGGCGTTGTTCGTCGTAAAACGTAATCGCCACGGCGGGGAAGGATTCATTCTGAGGAGGGTTCACGACCTGACGGTAGCGGACCCAGGCGGACAGTTCGATTTCAGGCACAAATCGGCCGTCGATGGCGAGCCCTTGCAGCATGTGAGCGGCTCGTCCGGGCTCCGAGTTCTGGAACAGCGCGACATGGCCGCGGTCGGGATGGTCCGCTTCGACGTGCCAGGTGACCTGGCGGTGATAGTACCAACCGGGAATGGCGTCGCCGGGCGGGACGTTGGTCTCGAACGGACCGTTGACAATAGCCGGCTCGGTCGGATCGGGCTGGATCTGGCGTG
>JBFWYF010000608.1:0-5070 GCA_050186685.1 Pirellulaceae bacterium | reverse complement strand
GCACGGACAGGGCGGCTGAGCCCCGTCGCGGTATTGCTTGCTCGCGGCGCTGATGTGAACGCCCGGGAGGATAAGGGCCAGACCGCGTTGATGTGGGCGGCGGCCGAGGGCAACGTGGACGTTGTGGACGCGCTGCTGGAGGCGGGGGCCGATTTTCGTACGCCGCTGGCGTCTGGCTTCACGCCTTTGTTTTTCGCCGTGCGCGAGGGCCGGACCGCCGTGGCATTGCGTCTGATCCACGCAGGACTGGACATCAACGCGCCGATGGCAAAACGCGGACAGGGTCGGCGGGGCGCTAACCCCCTGATTCTGGCGGTCGAAAATGGTCACTTCGAGACCGCCCTCGCCTTCGTCGACGCCGGAGCCGATCCCAACGCTCAGCCGGCCGGCTATGCTGCGTTGCACGCGATCAGTTGGGTCCGCAAGCCGATTCGTGGGGACGGCAATCCGTCGCCTGTTGGCTCAGGCAATGTTGGCAGCCTGCAGTTTGTTCGCGAGCTAGTGGCACGCGGCGCCGACGTCAACGCGCGGCTAGCGCAGGGAGAATCCGGTTTCGCCGATTTCACAACCACCGGTTCTACGGCATTCGTGCTGGCGGCGCGCACGGGTGACCTGCCACTCTTACAGTTGCTGCTGGAACTGGGCGCGGACCCCACGATTCCAAACGCCGACCGTTCCACGGCGCTCCTCGCAGCGGCGGGCATCGGGGACCTGGGCAGCGGCCAGGAATCTGCCGGATCGGAAGAAGAAGCCCTGGCGACCGTCACGCTGCTCCTGAAGCTGGGCCTTGACGTCAACGTTGTCGATGACAACGGGGAAACGGCGATGCATGGTGCCGCTTACCAGAACTGGCCTCGGCTCGTGGAGTTGCTGGCCGACCGCGGCGCCGACGTGAACATCTGGCATCGCAAGAACCGCTGGGGATGGACGCCGCTGCTGATCGCGCAAGGCTACCGCGAAGGGAACTTTCGTCCGGACGTGGCGACCATTTCCGCGATTGAACGTGTGATGCGGGCCGCGGGAGTCACCCCGCCCCCTCCTGGTGCGGGCGTCGTGGCCAATCAGCAGAGCTGGGACAAGAAAAAGCCAGCAGCGGAAGCCGGCAAAAAAAAGGCAGCCAAGCCAAAGCCAGCCGGCAAGGGACGGTTGGATAACCTGCCGACCGACGGTTCCCGATCACGCTGAATTGCTTCCAGCATCCCCAGGACACCGTCGAGTAAGGATTTCAAAGATGCGACAATCTTCTTTTCCTTGGTGCGGGCTCGCCGTGCTACTGGTTGCAATGTCCGGGTCCGCGGCGGAACCTGGGCTCCGTCCCTGGTCTGAAAATTCCTGGTACTGGAGTTATGGTGGGCAGCCTGTGCTGCTGCTGGGCGGCAGCGACGACGACAACCTGTTTCAATGGCCTGAAAAAGAACTGGTGTCGCAGTTGGATCGGCTCGCCGCCGCCGGGGGCAACGTCATTCGCAACACCATGAGCGATCGGAAGGACAAAGGATTTGAGGTATATCCTTTTGGTCGACGGAGCGATGGCAAATACGATCTGAATAGCTGGAACGACGAGTACTGGACGCGTTTCGAGCGGATGCTGAGGGAAACGGCCCGCCGGAAAATCATGGTGCAAATCGAGGTATGGGACCGATTCGACTATGCCGACAGCGGCGGCAATGAGCGGTGGCAGATCCACCCGTATAATCCCAAGAACAACGTCAATTACACCTACCAGCAGTCCGGATTCGCGGAGCGGTATCCCGAGCATCCGGGAGCGAACAAGCAGCCGTTTTTCTTCACGACGCCCGACCAGCGGAACAACGCGGTCGTCCTGCCCTTTCAGCAGCGCTTCGTTGAAAAGATGCTCGAGCATGCGCTCGCCTATGATCACGTTCTGTACTGTATGGATAACGAGACCAAGGCCGACGCGGCATGGGGGCGTTACTGGGCCAGGTTCATCAAGGATCGGGCGGCGAGCCGTGACAAGCGGGTTTATGTCACGGAGATGTGGGACGACTGGGAGCTGACCGCCGAGCGTCACAAACAGACGTTTGACCATCCCGAGTTATACGATTTCGTCGATGTTTCGCAGAACAACCACAACCAGGGGCAGAAGCACTGGGACAATTTCCTGCACGTCCGCAATTACCTCGCCCGCCAGCCTCGTCCGATGAACACGACGAAGACGTACGGTGCAAATGGGAACAAGTTTGGACATACGGACCAGGACGGTATTGAACGGTTCTGGCGTCACCTCCTCGCCGGAGCCGCATCGATGCGGTTCCATCGCCCGGATTCCGGCCTTGGGCTGAACGACAAGGCGGTGGCAGCCATTCGCGCCGCGCGGCGGCTGGAATCCCACATACCACTGTGGACCGTGACGCCGGCGAATGAGTTGCTTTCGGAGCGGCATGCGAACGAAGCGTATCTGGCCGCGGATCCGGGCCGCGCCTATGCGTTGTATTTTCCGGCGGGCGGTCAGGTCCGGATCGATCTTTCGGCAGCCAACAAGCCTCTGACTGCGTACTGGATTCCTATCGATACCGGCAAGTCGGGGCCGACTCAAGAAGTGACGGGCGGCCGGTCCGCGGAATTAGTACCACCGGACAACGGCAACTGGGCGGCCGCCATCGTGGTCCGTTAGATGCCGGTAGCGAGTGCCAAGTCGGACATCGAGGCGGCAGGCGAGGACGAGGTACGCTCGTCGCCGCACCTCCGGGGCCGGCTGAGTTCGAGTGCCGACGCGAGTACTCGAGCGAGGGTGTCGCGGCCACTTTGTACATTTCCAGGGAAAAACTTACAGCTGGCGGTGACTTCCGATGATGCGTGAACTCCGTTGCGGGAATTGGCGTTGCTGGCTCGGACTGATCGCATGCTGGAGCGGCATGGTCCAGCCCGGCAGCTTGACCCGCGCCCAGTCGACGTCTGATCCGCTCGCGCTTCCGCCTGGCTATGCGAATGCGCGCACGGCAACGGATGCGAGTCAGCCGCAGCCCGGGATCCAACCCGGTGAGTTACGTTCGTATGCGACGCTCCATAGTTTGGGATTTGAGTGGGATCTTGCGGGTGACACAAACCACAACGCCCGCGGCACGGTGGAGTACCGCCGTAGCGACGAGCCGCATTGGCATCCGGCCTTGCCGCTGTTCCGTGTCGACTTCGGGCCTTGGTATTACAAGAGCCAGGGCGATCGCCCGTACAACATGCTGGCCGGGAGCATCCTGTTCCTGCGTCCCGGTGCGGAATACGTCGTACGCATCGCGCTCGCGGACCCGGACGGCGGGGAAGAGCTCCGCGAAGTCACTTTACGGACGCGTGCGGTTCCCGACTACCTTCCGGTTCACCGCACCTGGCACGTGACGACGAAGGAAACCGGCTCGACGGACTCGGGCGACGGCTCGCCCGAGCGGCCGTTCCGAGGGATTGAGGCGGCCGAAGCGGTGGCTCAGCCGGGTGATGTGTGTCTGTTACACGCCGGGCACTACGGCGCGGCGCGCTTCCGCCGTGCCGGAACGCCGCCCGGGGACGGCGTTGGCAGCCAGGCCCGGTACATCACCTGGAAAGCGGCAGACGCCGATCCACCGGTTTTCGATATGGCTACGCTCGAGGCCGATTCCGTCTGGCTTGAGGGTCTGAGCTTCGTCCAACGTGTGGATTGCCGCGCGGCATTGCAGGCCGTCGGGCCGGTCGCAGGCGCGGTAGTACGGGATTGCAGCTTTCGCGGCTTCCATTATTCCATCCTGCTGAATCCCTCGGCCCAGGGCTGGTACATCGCGGATAACGACATCGTGGGGGATAAGCCCACGGGCATCTCGGGGGAAGGCATCGAGCTCAGTAAATCGCCTGACCACACGGTCTGCCACAACCGCATTACCCAGGTGGCGGATGGCGTGTCGTATCCGCTGCGCAATTGCGACTTATTCGGCAACGACGTGTTCGACGTCTCCGACGACGGACTGGAACCGGATTTTGGCTACGCCAACGTGCGGATGTGGGGTAATCGGCTGCAGGGGCCCATGGGGATCACCTTTCAACCGATGTATTGCGGTCCCTGGTACATCTTGAGAAACCAGGTGCTCAGCTCCGCCTATGTGTTCAAGCTGCGAGTGCTCGACCGCTTCCTGATGGCGAACAACACGTTTGTCGGCTGGGGACGTGGCGGCCTGGCGACCCATGCCCACACGATGCTGGGCGCCGTTTCTCGGAACAATTTGTGGATCTATGCCGGAGGAGGTGCCTCGACGATCTGGAACACGAATGTGCCGCTGGACGCGAAGAACCGTGACTACTCGCGGCAGTTCGTGATCTACAACACCTTAAGAGCGGACTGGCGATCGGATCTTGACTACGACGGCTTCGACGGGTCGCTCTGTGCCCATCCATCCCGCGAACCGAGTCCCAGGCCGTTCAATTGGAATTCAAAGCGTTTCGAGACCCTCAGGGAGCTCCACGAATCGATTGGTATCGAGCCCCATGGCCGGCTGGTGAACCGACTGCGGGTCTTCGAGCGCTACGATTTGCCCACGTCGCCCGCGGTAGCGCGTCCCGTGCTCACCTTGCAGCCGTCCGGCGAGGCGGTGGATGCCGGCGTGCCGCTGCCCAATGTCGTCGAAGAGTTCTCGGGCCAGGCCCCCGACCTGGGTGCGTTCGAAGTCGGCCAGTCGGTTCCCGCATACGGCCCACGGGGTGGTGCGTGGCGCGAAGGGCACCGCGACTGGGTGCTGCGGCAGCAGCGTTGAGCGGGAGTGTTTTCTCCGCAACGCCCCTGGCCCCGCTCGCCTTTCGCATCGCGGGCCCCCCGGGGTGCCCTCCCTTTTCTGAGCGAATCCGTTGCTTGTCGCAGGTTGAAACGACTATCTTTAGATCCGCTGGGAATACCCTGTTCCCCGCTCGTCCCTGGAGGAGAGGGTGGCGCAGGTAAACAGGAAATGGCCGCCGCTCATCCTCGGCACTCCGTCGTTGATCCGTCTCAATCTCTTCAGGATCGTCATGGAGAAGAAGTCATGTGGCAGCGCCGTCAAGGATTTACGCTCGTGGAATTGCTGGTGGTCATCGCCTTTATTGGGATTCTCGTTTCGC
>JBFWYF010000607.1:0-5072 GCA_050186685.1 Pirellulaceae bacterium | reverse complement strand
GGCCCAGATTCCCGACTACGTCGCTCGAGTCCGTTCGTGGGGGTTCGAGCCGGTGCGGACCCGGCAGCTTGCCTTTAATCGCCGCGAGATTTGCCTGGCCGCAACCAGGCTGTGATCCGTATTCGACGCCGTGTAGGCTACTAGGCTCGGTCCGAAAACCGCGTCGCCCTCAACCTGGCCCTCTTGCGGAGTACCGGGAGCGGGGACTTGGGGAACCGCTGCGCGGTCAAGTATGTCGGTTCTCGGACAGAGCCTGGCCGGAGTCCATCCTCACAGGGAGCCACCACGTGGAGCTGACGCTGACACACGAACCAGGATACTCGCTGACCTGCCTCCACGGAGTGCTCGACGAGGCGGCGGAGGAGCGTTTTCGCGAGTACCTGCATCCGCTGGTCCGCACGCGGGGCACGAAGCTCGTGGTGGATCTGAGCGGTGTCCCGCGCGTCACGAGCTCGGGTATCTCGCAGCTGGTGCTGCTCGTCACCAACGCTCATACGAACAACAGCCGTGTCGTCCTGCTGGGCGCGACGCCTTTTGTGGCGGGTGTGCTGAGCGTTACGAAGCTCGATCGTTTCTTCGAGCAAGCGAATTCGCTTTCCCAAGCCCTGGACCTGTTGTCGGTCACGTCGTGAGGTGTCCGCGGCTTCGTCCTCCTTTTGTAGCTTTCGGATTTTCAACCATGAACTCGACACAGCTGACTGTGGTGGCCGGGCTGTGCCTGGCCTTGATTGGAGAACTCGCCGGGCCGATGAGCCGGGCACAGGACAAGGTACCGGCGCCGGGAGCAGCGCGGGACAACCGTCCTCAGGATCGTGCGGCGGGAACGGCTCAAACCGCCGCGCGGAAACGCTGGTACAAGGGCAATCTGCATACACACTCACTCTGGAGCGACGGCAACGATTTTCCCGAGATGATCGCCGACTGGTACAAATCCCATGGCTACCACTTCCTCGCCCTCTCCGACCACAACATTTTGAGCCGCGGAGAAAAGTGGATCCGTACGGAACAGCCCGTCAAGCGTGGCAACGACGGGGCCCTGGCGAGGTACCGACAGAAGATGGGCGAGGCCTGGGTCGAAACCCGCAATCAGGACGGCATGCCCGAAGTGCGGCTGCGCGGCCTCGACGAGTTCCGGGGGATGTTCGAGGAATCCGAGAAATTCCTGATGGTGCAGGCGGAGGAGATCACCGATCACTTCGGTTCCTTGCCGGTACACATCAACGCCACCAACCTTGTCGAGCTCATCCGGCCTCAGGGCGGACAGACCTTGCGAGAGACGATCGCCAATAACCTGATCGCCGTCGAGCAGCAGCGCCGCCGAGCGGGACGTCCGATCCTCGCGCATCTGAACCACCCCAATTTCGGCTACGCCGTTACCGCGGAGGATCTCGCGTCGGTGATTCAGGAGAAGTTCTTCGAGATCTATAACGGTCACCCGGGTGTCAACCAGTTGGGCGACGAAACTCACGTGGGACTCGAAAGGATGTGGGACATCGCCAACACGATCCGGCTTGGCGAAATGAAGCAGCCACCGCTCCTCGGCCTCGGAACGGACGACTCGCACAACTACGAAGGTCCGCGAGGGGCCTCCCCGGGCCGGGGGTGGGTAATGGTCCACGCCACCGGGCTGACCCCGGCCGCTCTGGTTGAGGCGATTGAAGCGGGGGACTTTTATGCTTCGAGCGGAGTGACGCTCACCGATATTCGCTTCGCGGAAAAAGACCGCGAGTTGGCCATCGACATCGAGGCGGCACCGGGCGTCGAGTACGTGACTCAGTTCATCGGCACACCGCGGAGTTACGATCGCACGAATACCCCGGTCCGGGATGCCGAGGGAAAGGAGATTACCGCCACGCGACGTTATTCGGCGGACGTCGGTCAGGTTCTCCACGAAGTCTCCGGAGCGCATCCCCGTTATCGGCTGAACGGCGAAGAATTATACGTACGGGCCGTCGTGCGGTCGTCGAAGCCTCACCCGAACCCTTCGTACGACAACCAGACCGAACAGGCCTGGACGCAGCCCGTGGGCTGGTCCCGCTGACATGGAGTCGACGCACCCGGGCGACGACGAGCTGTTCCTCACCGACACACCCGCCGATCGGGCACCGTTACAAGTCAGCGAGGAATCCGCGCGGCCCGTCCCACCCCAGCCCGGTCTGCCTGCGTCGATTGGTTTGGCCTTGCTCACGCTGGTCGGCCAGACACTTCTGGCGATCGGCGCGGTAACCATCATGCTCCAGGTCGACACGTTCGTCGACGCGCAGGAACTGGACGCGTTCGTGGGCCAGTTGTGGTTTGCGGCGAGCACCCTTGCCACGTTGCTGATCTCACTCGTCATTGGGGGTCTGATGCACGGGCGCCAGCTGGCCCGGCGGCTAGGCTTCCGCTCCTTGGCACCGGCTCAGGGTATCGCCCTGCTGGTCTTCGTGCCGGCGCTCGGGATCGTGGTAGCCGAAGTGACGAATATTGCGGCCGAGGTCCTGCATCTTTGGCTGCCCGAATGGATGGGGCACCTGGCGGAGCAACAGGGGCGGACCTTGAAGACCCTGGCGAGGCACCCACTCGTGCTGATGCTGCTGGCCGGCTGCGTCTTTCCCGGCCTCGGCGAGGAGATCCTG
Organism: Pirellulaceae bacterium; assembly: GCA_050186685.1. Taxonomy (GTDB): domain Bacteria; phylum Planctomycetota; class Planctomycetia; order Pirellulales; family Pirellulaceae; genus CAZFLF01. The sequence goes on along the minus strand of JBFWYF010000607.1, from coordinate 2,454 downwards.
TGCCGCGGGATCATGAGTCGCGGGCTGCTGGCGCGCTACGGCACCGTGATGGGCACCCTGTGGACCGCGCTGGTGTTTGGTGCGATGCACGTGGAGCCGGTTCAATCGCTGGGCGCGTGCCTGCTCGGGATCGGCCTCCAGTACGCCTATCTCAGGACGCGTTCTATTGTGGCGCCCGTCGCGGCTCACATAGCGAACAACACCTTCGCCTTGCTGCTGTTGCGGTACCAGGATCGTTTCTCGATTCCCGGTTTGTCGACGTTGCCCGGTCAGCACACGAGCCACACACCGCTGCCGCTGTTCCTGCTTGGCGCAGTGGGCCTCGGAATCTCGGTTTACTGGCTGCACGTCACCCGGACGCTGTGGCGCTTGCCGGATGGACGCGAGTGGACTCCGGTGTGGCCATCTGCGGAATCGCCTCCAGCTGCGAGTGGTGCTTTTGCCACGAACGCGACATGCTCCGTCCGTGCGTGGCTCGGCGCACTGATCTGGTGGGGCGCACTGCTGGCGTGCTCGGTGTGGTTCGCCGGTTCGTGAAAGATCACCTGCTGCGCGGGAAGGCGCAACACATTTTGCGGCCGGCATAGTTCAACGGCGGGCGGTTGTACCGACACTTCCTGTCGACCCAGGCCCAGAGTGCGGGCCACGCAGTTTTTGGACGGAACCTAAGAGCGCGTCGTAGGGTAGGTGGCCTGGAGCGCGTCCGCGACGATGCGACGCACGTGGCGAAAATCGACAGGTTTCGGCAGCGAAGCGAACACGTTCACTTGGCGAGCTGCCTCGGCGAGCCGCTCGTCCAACCCTGCCGAGAGCAGGATACAGGGCACCTGAATGCGCGTCGCCCGAGCCTGCCGGACGGTTTCCAGTCCATTCAAACGCGGCATGTGCATGTCGAGTAGTGCAACGTGAATGGTCTCGCGGCGGAGGATGTGGAGCGCTTCCTCGCCATCGCCTGCTAGCAGGGTGTGGAACCCCTGAGGCTCGAAGACCTCCCGCAAGGTTTCGCGGAAATCGCGATCGTCATCGGTAATGAGCAGCGAAAAGTTGGTGACGTTCACGGCACTATCATCTGTAAGGCTTTCCGCGGAAAAAGGCCAGCGGCTGGCAACCGCAGGAAGCCGAGTCCGCTCCGGGGCGACGGCCAGGGGCCTGACTGCAGCCACCCACCGTCGCGAAAGGTCTGGTAAGGGGAGATTCCATATCAAATTCAGCCGAGGACCGACAGTCAACCTCAGCTCGGATTTTTGCCTTGACCATTTCAGGGGGGTGAGCCCGTTGCGAGTTTCCTCCCTAACTCTATACTACGGACGTGATCGTTGCTTCCAAGGGGAACACGGGTGCGGGCATTTCCGAGAAAATTGGGGCTTCGCGACAATTCGTGGTTAGCCACAGTGTGTTAAGCCGTTCTGGGAATGCAGGTTACCGTCGTCGGGGGGCACTGCTGGCATAAAGGAACCGCTGCGGTGGAAACAGTATCCGAACCGGCTGGTCGGCCATTTCTGGAACGTCACGAATTCATCATCCGCCGGTTACACTCGTTGACCGGCCTGATCCCGGTCGGTGCCTACATGGTGGTGCACCTGACGACGAACGCCAGCGTGCTGGACAGTCCGAACGCGTTTCAGCGATCGGTCTACATGATCCACAGCTTGGGCGTCGTGCTGCCGGTGGTGGAGTGGCTGTTTATTTTTCTGCCGCTGCTGTTTCATGCGGTGATTGGGGTCGTCATTGTCCGCGGTGGATTGCCCAACAGCGGCACGTACCGCTATGGCAAGAACGTTCGGTACACGCTCCAGCGGGCGACGGGAATGATTGCATTTGTGTTCATTCTTTACCATGTGTTCCACATGCACGGGTGGTTCCATTTTGACTGGTGGATGAGCGGCGTGGCGGAGCCGATGGGCGGAGCTCGGTTCAAGCCCTACAACGCGGCGTCGACGCTGGGGGCGGCGATGAGCGGATTTGTGGTGCCGTTGCTGTACGCCGTGGGGGTGCTGTCGTGCGTATTCCACTTGGCCAATGGCATTTGGACGATGGGCATCACGTGGGGCGTGTGGGTATCGCCGGCCGGTCAGCGACGGGCGGACGTGGTCTGTAGTCTGTTCGGCGTGGGCCTGGCCGTGCTGAGCATGTCAGCGTTGTACGGCGCCGTCAGCGTGGACCAGGAGAAGGCCCGCATCGTGGAAGACCGCATGTACGAGGCCAAGACGGCCGCGCAGGAAGTGTCGCCCAACGAGCATAAACGAGCCCATGCGTCGCCGCTGACGGACGCGGCGCACGGTTCGCCGGCCCGCGTCGATTAGGGCGCGTCGGTGCCGACGCGGGGCCAGGAGCAAATCCAAGACAGGAGCCTGACGATGGCGAAGCAGCGTGTGATGATTGTGGGGGGTGGCCTGGCGGGACTCGGAGCGGCGATGAAGCTCGCAGAGTCGGGCATCGAAGTGGATTTGATGA
>JBFWYF010000606.1:0-5080 GCA_050186685.1 Pirellulaceae bacterium | reverse complement strand
CGTGCAGGGCCAATATCTCCGTATACGCGATATTTGCCGGATCAAGGGGCACGAAGAAAACACGCTGCACGGGATGGGCATTGTCGTGGGGCTGCAGGGCACCGGAGATACCGACCCCGCCACCAGACGGGCGCTCGCTCGCATCATGGAACTAATGGGCAAGCCCGTCGGACAATCCGGCGCGGACCTCAACGAAGAACTGAAGGACGTCAAGAGCGCCGCGCTGGTATACGTGACCGCCCAAGTTCCGCCCGAAGGGGCACGCCAGGGCGAACAAGTACCCTGCAGCGTCAACGTCGCCGGCAGTGCCAAAAGCCTGCAGGGAGGCCGCCTGCTGCTCACGCCGCTCGTCGGCCCGGTGCCCGGCCAGACTCAGGTCTACGCGATCGCGCAAGGCTCGGTGACTCTGGCACCGTCCGGACCACCCACCAGCGCCGTAATCCATGGCGGCTGCCGCCTGGAATACGACTTTTCCTATCCTTTCACAAATTCCCAAGACCAGGTCACCTTGGTGATCGACCGTAACCACGCCGGCTTTCCCACCGCGTACGCCATCCAGAACGCCATCAATGAAGGGGAACAGCAAGGCTCCGCCTCCGCAGGACTCGGCCGCGCATCCTGGGGTGCCATCGCCCGCGCCATCGACCCCGTCAATATCGAGGTCAAAATCCCGGCGGAGTACCAGGACGATCGCGTAGGCTTTGTCGCCCACCTGCTCGACACACTCGTCGGCGTCCAACCGAACGATGCACGCGTCGTCGTCAACGAACGCAATGGAGTGATCGTCGTCAGCGAGAAAGTCATGGTGGGCCGTGTACTCGTCACCCATAAGAACATCTCCATCCAGACCGGAAACGACCCGGTCAACGGTCCCCTCCTGCTCGTCGATCCCGATAGCCAGGACACCTCAACCACACGGCTCAAAGCCATGATGGATGCTCTGAATGCCCTGAAGGTCAGCCCGCAGGACATTATCGACATCATCAAATCGCTGGAACGTAGCGGCGACCTGTACGGCCGCCTGATCATCGAATAACGCTTCACCCCTCCCTTCGGATCCATCTCGCCGGAACGCCCTATGATCCCCATTAACCTCGCTCCTGCGATAACGGCTGCCCCGACCGGGAACTCGTTCAGCCCCTCGGCTCCGCCGGCTGCCGCCGACAAACTCCGCGAGGTGTTCGATGACTTCGTCGGCCAGACATTTTACGGCCAGATGCTGTCGTCCCTCCGCAACACGGTGAATCCGCCGGCCTATTTCCACGGCGGACGTACCGAGGAAGTGTTCCAGTCGCAACTCGACCAGATTCTCTCAGAGCGACTGGCCGACGCCACCGCGCAACAGTTCACGCAGCCGATGTACGAACTCTTCGCTCTTAATCGAAAGTAACGCACCATGCAGAAACCGCCGAATGCCAAGCCGGACGCTGTGCCGCATCGCTGGGAGGAAGAGCTGGCGGACCTGCTGGCCGATCTCGCCGGCGCCCAGTCGGAACTGCTGGACGTACTGAATGAGAAACGCCGCCACATGGGACAAGGCAACCTGACCGCCGTTGAGGACCTCCGCACACGCACCGAGCAGCTGCTCACGCGGCTGAAGTCGTGTAATGACCGCCGCGCCGATCTGTTGACCCATGTCCAGTCCGCGGGGCTCGCCGCTCCGAATCTGAACAAGCTGGCAAGACTGGCGAGACGGGATAAACGGCAGCAGCTGACAAAGCAAGTGAAGGAGGCCTCTGCTCGAATGCGCCTTTTGCATCAGCAGACGCTCAGTCATTGGGTGCTAGCTCAGCGGAGCCTGTTACATCTCGCCCAGATGTTGGAGATCATCGCTACGGGCGGTCGATTACAAGCAACATATGGTGGTCCCAGTGACCACTCGTCCGGCGGCGCGCTCGTCGATCAAGCGGCTTGAGGCGGCGGCCGGGCATCTCGAACACGGTGAGTCGCCGTCATGTCGCTGCTCGGCACGCTTCAGATCGCCAACAATTCGCTGATTGCGATGCAGGTCGGCTTGCAGGTCGTGGGCAACAACATTGCCAACGCCAGCACGCCGGGGTACACGCGACAAGAAGTGATCTACACGCCGGCTCCCACGCAGTCGATTGGTACGCTGACGTTGGGATTAGGCGTGCAGATCGAGGGGATTATTCAGCGGACGGACCGATTCGTGGGCGAACGGCTAAGGAGTGCGACGAGCGACTTGTCGAACACCGGGACCCAGAAACAAATCTATCTGCAGCTGGAATCGATTCTCGGCGAACTGACGGAGACCGACTTAAGCTCTTCGCTGAACCGATTCTTTTCCGCGATCAACGACGTGGTGAACCAGCCCGAGGACCCGGCGGTCCGCAATCTGGCTGTCCTGCAAGGCGAGTCGCTGTCGTCGGATTTTCAGCGGTTGAACGCTCGTGTCCGCCAGATTCGCAGTGACGCGAACGAGCTGGTGGTCGCCGCGGCCGACGACATCAACCGCCTGCTCGAAGAGATCGCCAACCTCAACGTGCAGATTGTGTCCATGGAAGGGACATCGACGACGGCCAGCGAAGCGGGCGGGCTGCGCGACCAGCGGGACCTGGCACTGGGGGAGCTGGCGAAGTTGATTGCGATTCGCACAGCGGAGCAGCCACACGGTTCGGTGACGGTCTTCGCCGGGGGCGACTACCTCGTGCTGGACGGCAATGCCCGTCCTGTTGGTGTAGCCTATGAGGAGGATCGTGCCCTTTCGGTGGCCACGATTCAGATTGTCGATTCCGACGCGCCGCTGGAGGCGTCGTCAGGCCAGCTTGCCGGCGCCTACACCGCCCGCGACGAGATCCTGGGTTCATTCCTGGATGAACTCGATGCGTTCTCGCGGGACCTGATGTTCGAGTTCAACAAGGTCTTCTCGGGCGGGCAGGGAATGACCGGTTTCTCGACGGTGACGGGTACATACGAAGCGACGGATACCGACGCGCCGCTCGACCAGGCGGGACTCGACTTCACCCCGGTGAACGGCTCATTCCAAGTGCAAGTACGCAATAAGCGGACGGATGTCACCACGACCACGGACATTGAAGTCGACTTAAACGGTTTGGACCACGATACGACGCTCGAAAGCCTGACCGCCGCACTCGACGCGGTCGACGGCATTTCGGCCCAGATCGACTCGTTGGGGCGTCTGCGGCTGGCCGCCGACTCCGCGGTGCTCGAGTTCGCATTCGCGAACGATACGAGCGGTGCCCTGGCGGCGCTGGGCATCAACACTTTCTTTACGGGCAGCATGGCCGGCGACATGGGCGTCAACGCGACTTTGAAGAGCGATCCGAGCAAATTCACGGCGAGCGACGGGGGGATCGCGGCGAACAATAACAACGCGGTGGCGCTGGCCGGGCTGGCGACCGCACGGCTCGAGTCCTTGGGCGAACGGTCGCTGACGGAAGAGTACGAACGATTCGCCGGGGCGACCTTCCAAGCGTCTGCGTCCATCCAGGCAATTCACGAGGGCTTCGACACGTTTCACAAGACGTTGGAAGGCCAGCACCTGGGAATCAGCGGCGTCAACATCGACGAGCAGGCCGTGAAGATGATTCAGTACCAGCGCATGTACCAGGCGTCGGCCCGGTTGATATCAACCATTAACGAGTTACTGGAAATGATCGTCACCCTGTGACGCAGCCGGGAAAGTCCGCCATGCCTGCCATATACCCCATTGCCACCTCCCGTGTCAGCGACTCGCTGATCCAAGCCCGTCTGATATCCCAGTTCGAGTTCGACAACCAGGAACTGGCTCGGCTGCAGGACCAGGTCAGCACCGGCTACCGGATTTCGACGCCGAGCCAGGACGCTCCGGCGGCCATCCGGGCCATCACGTTGCAGCGGTGGCTCGAGCAGAAGGAACAGGCAAAAGTCAATCTCGAAACGACCAACTCGTTCATTTCCGCCAGTGACACGGCATTAACCGGCGCCACCGATTTGCTGAATTACGTGCAGTCCGTCGCGTTGAGCGCCATTGATACGACGGCCACGGTCGAACAGCGGCGCGTCCTGCGGACCGAGGTCGAGCGGGCGCTGCAACAGTTTCTGGACATTGGCAATCGCCAGTTTCGAGGACGCTACCTGTTCGCCGGTTCGCAGACGACGACGCAGCCCTTTGAACTTCAGGGACAGTACGTGGCCTACCGCGGAAACTTGACGCGGTTGCAGAACTTCGCCGACGTCGACTACCTGTCGGACACCAACATTTCGGGTGCGGACGCATTCGGAGCGATTTCCGCGGAAGTGCGCGGAACGGCGGACCTCAATCCCATCCTGACGGAGAGCACGAAGCTGTCGGACCTGCGCGAAGGCCGAGGGATTACGCGGGGGAGCATCCAGATTTCAGACGGCACCCATACGTCGATCGTCGACTTGAGTTCGGCGACCACGATCCGCGATGTGATCCAACGGATCGAAGCCCGCCCGCCGGCTGGCCGGGAGATCAATGTCACCTTATCTCGGGACGGACTCATCCTGCAGCTGGACGATGGGGGCGGGGGGAACTTAACGATCACCGAGGTGCCAGGGGGCACCACGGCATCCGATCTGGGCATCTACAATCCGACCGGTTCGGGGACGGCCCCCTTCCAGGGGCGCGATCTCGACCCGCGGCTCACTCTGCTGACCCGGTTGGACCAGATCCTGGGTTCGCGCGCCTCGGCGCGGATCGAATCCGCCGGGCAGAGCAACGATATCCGCATCGAGGCGGTGCAGAACGGTGCGGCCTATAACGGCGTGACCGTGCAATTCATCAACTCGGCTGCCAGCGGAGATCAGGCGCTGGCCAGCTACGACGCGGGTACCCAGACGTTGACCATCGACGTGTCGCCGGATGTGACCCGAGCCGCCACGGTCGTCGCGGCAATCAACGGCACCGGCGCCTTCACGGCCACTCTGGACGACAAGCTCGACGCGCTGAACGACGGCAATGGACTCATCGATGTCACCGCCACGGCGGTCACGAGCGGGGGCGCCGGTGAAGACTTCGACGCCGCCGCGGGACTGCGGATCGAGAACGCGGGCGAGGTTCACACGTTCAACTTCGCGGGCGCCGAAACGATCG
>JBFWYF010000605.1:0-5093 GCA_050186685.1 Pirellulaceae bacterium | reverse complement strand
AAAGTCGGTAGTCTTGCGAGCTCCGCTACGAATGACTGTAGCGGAAGTCGCCAGGCGACGCGTCAGGGGCGCCGGAGACTTCCGTGATCAGAGAACGCCGAGTCGGAAGTCTTGCGACTTCCATTACGAATGACTGTAGCGGAAGTCGCCAGGTGACGCGTCAGCGGCGCCGGAAGACTTCCGTGATCGGAGAAGGCCGTGCCGGAAGTCTCGCGACTTCCGCTACCAGCAGGCGCGGGGCCGTTCGGTCCTACAACAGCTCGGCGATCGGTTCCCCGTCGGTGAGGATCGGGATCGGACGGCCCGTGTTGTCGTGAATGATCTCGTGCGTATCGATCCCGAATCGCTGATAGATCGTGGCGAGCAAGCAGTTGCTGTTCATAACGCGTTCCGTCGGATCCTCGCCACGCGAGTTCGTGGCACCGATGACCTGCCCCATCTGCAGTCCCCCGCCCGCCAGGAACACGCTCATCGCCCGGCACCAGTGGTCACGTCCAGGCCGTTTCGATTTATCTTGATAGCCGATCTTCGGCGTCCGCCCGAACTCGCCGCAGAAAACGAACAGCACGTTCTTGTCGAGTCCCCGGGCATAGAGGTCATCCAGCAACGCCGGAATCGCGACATCCAATTGCGGCAGGCGTTCCTCGTAGGCGCGGAAGATGTGAGCATTGACGGAGTGATCGTCCCAATTCGTAGCGCCGACGACTCCCACGCTCTTGCTGACTGGGAAATTCGCCGTGATTTGCACGAAACGTACGCCGGCTTCGACCAGCCGTCGGGCCAGCAGCAGGCTCTGTCCACCGGTCGTGCGGCCGTAGCGATCCCGCAAATCGTCGGGCTCCTGAGCCAGGTCGAAGGCGTGGCGCGTACGCGAGCTGGTCAAGAGATCGAGCGCCCGCCGATTGAACTTGTCGAGCGCCGTCATGGTCTGGGCTCGATCCACTTCGCGCCGCAGATTGTCGAAGCTGGCCAGCAGCTGGGTGCGTTTCTGAAGGAGTGACGCAGCGTCCTGCGATAGCGACAAATTGCCCACGCTGAAGTTCTTGCCGTTGGGATCGCCCGAGTACATGAACGGGGCATACGCGGGACCAAGGTACGCCGGCCCGCCGCCGTAGAACTTGTTGGATCCGACATACAACGGCAGGTCGCGCACCTGGCGTTCCAGGTGACGAGCCACAATCGAGCCGATCTCGGGATACTCGCCATCGGCCGGGTTGGCCGCAATGCTGGCGTACCCGGAAAGGAGCCGGCTGGTGCCACCTGAGTGTTCATTGCGGTTGTGGTACAGGCTGCGGACGATAGCAAACTTGTCGGCCCGGCGCGCCAGGTTGGGAAAGCCTTCACAGATATCGATTCCCGGCACGTTCGTGGAAATCGGCTGGAACGGTCCGCGGTACTCCTGGGGCGCCTCGGGCTTCAGGTCGAACGTCTCCAGATGACTGGGTCCGCCGGCAGCCCATAACAGGATGACGGAGAACTCGCGATCGATGTGCGACGAACCGTCCTGCGCGGCCAGCACCCGCGACAGATTGGGGGCGACGCCGCCGCTGGCCAACGCTCCCAGCGACAAGCCGCCGATGGTCAGCAGTTGGCGGCGCGAGACGGGCCCGGGGCACGGGAGGACAGGCTTCATGACCATCTCCTTAGCGCACGTACAGAAATTCTTTGGTGTTCAGCAGGGCCCACAACAGATTGCGATAGGCCGACAGCGGTTCCGCTTCCGAGGCGATATGGGCCAGCGCGGTACGGCGCTCCGCGTCCGTAGGCGGACGCGACAGCACGGTCAGGAACAGGTTCGTCACTTTCGCGCCGCTGTCCTGCGGGCCGCGAGCCAGCCTTTCGGCGAGACTCTGGCTTGCATTAATCTTCTGAAGGAAAAACGGATCGTTCATGAGAAACAGGGACTGGCCGAGGTTGGGCTGTGCCACGCGTTCGCATTCGCACGCGCTTTCGCGGGGTGGCTTGCCAAATAGCCGCAGAAAGGAATTCGCGAACCCTTCGTCCGGCAGCTGCGTGGCCCGGGTCCCTTCCGGCAGCCCGTCGTAGCGGGTGGGGATGCCCGTCACCTTGTCCACCGCATCCAACAGCACCTCGGCTGGCAACCGCTGCGGATAGAAGCGGCTGTTGAACTGCGTGTCGGCCAGGTTCCAGGTGTTGGGCTCGGACCCGATCGCATAGGTGGCGCTCGTACAGATCGTCGTCAACAAATGTCGCAGATCGTAGCCGCTGGCCACAAAGTCGTGCGCCAGCGCATCGAGCAGCGGCGAGTTGCAGGCGGGGTTGGTATCGCGGAGATCGTCGAGCGGTTCAACCAGTCCACGACCGAAGAAGTGGGACCACATGCGATTCACGAGTGCCCGGGCGAAATACGGATTCTCCGGCTCACACATCCAATCAACCAGCGCGTGGCGCGGATCCTCGAGGGGAGCCAGCTGTGGCGGGCGGCCCCGCAGACCGTGCGGCGGAACAACCTGGCCCGTCACCGGATGCCGCACTTCGCCAGCGGCCTTCAGAAAAATCGTCTCGTTGGCCCGACGCTCCGCCACCCCCGTCCCGCCAGCTCGGTCGACCCGAGCGAAAAAAGCAGCCAGCCCGAAATAGTCGTCCTGCGAGAAGTTCTCGAAGGGATGATTGTGGCAGCGCGCACAGCCAATGCGGACGCCCAGGAAGACCTGCGCCGTGTCGTCGACGTAACTGTCCAAAGCGCGCACTTCGTGGTACCACTGCGCGGTCGGGTTATCCGCCGGGCCTCCCACGGCCGTCACAATGCGCCGCACGAGCTCGTCGTAGGGCATGTTCGCGACCCAGGCATTGCGGAACCAGCGATGAAAGGCAATCGTCGCCGGCAGGCGATCGTTGCCGACCCGCCGCTTGATGCGCAGAATATCGCACCATTTCTGGGCGAAGTAATCCGCATGGGCTCCCGAAGCCAGCAGACGCGCGACGAGCGCGGCGCGCTTCCCCGGCGACGGGTCGGACACGTACTCCTGGACTTCCTCGGCCGGCGGAACTTGTCCCGTGATCTGGAGCGACGCGCGGCGCAAAAACGTGGCATCGTCAGCAAGCTCCGACGGCGGGACCCCCAGTTGCCGAAGCTTGGCCAGGACGTGCTTGTCGACCAGATTCACCTCGGCCAGCTCCGGTCGCGGCGCAGTCGTATCGACCAGCGGCAAAATGATGTTACAGACTCCCACCTGTCCCTGATAAATCGCCACGACGGCGGTTTCGCCCAGACGGTCGTGCGTCGATACCAGGCCGCGCGCATCGACCTCCGCTACCGATGTATCATTCGCGCGGAAGTCCGTCGTACGGGTTACGTCCCGGTACGTCCCATCACTGTAGCGAGCCGTCACCAGGAGCTGCTGCTGCTCGTGGTGCCCCAGCGCACGCTCCGAGGGAAATACGTCGAGACCTACCAGGCGGACTTCATCGGCTTCCGGAAGCGGTGATGCGGACCAGGGCGTACCGGATGCGACCCAGCGCACCAGCCGCTGATATTCGGGTTCGTCGGACTGGAAGCGAATTCCACCGCCATGTGGGACCTCTCCCGTCGGCTTCGCGATCAACAGCGACTTGGCGGGATCCCCCAGAAACAGCCGCCGACCGCGGCCCGCCTTGACGATCGCGTCGTAGTCGGAGCGCGGATCAAATCCAAAGAGCGAGAGCTGAAAGCCGCCGCGACCGCCGCTCTTGCCGTGGCAACCGCCGCCGTTGCAGCCGGCCTTGGTAAGCACGGGCAAGATGTCCCGCCGGAAGTCGAGGGGCAAGTCGCGTTCTCCCTCGCGCACCGCCACGGGCACGCGCCGCTGAACCCCTGCCTGCTCGACGACGATCTCCGTGCGGCCGCTGCCGGCGGGCGTCACCACGCCGCCACGCGACACCACCGCCACACCGGGATCAAGCGAGCGATAGGTCACCATGCGAGTCAAATCGCGCTGGCGCCCATCGCCTTGATCCAGCGTGACCAGGAGCTGCTGCCGGCAGTCGCGCCCCCGCAGTTCGACCGCGGCCGGTACGACGCTGATCGGTCCCGCGTCCTCGGCGCACGCGGCAGCTGGCAGACAGACGGCGATGACCGCACCGATCCACGGGCCCTGCCGAGACAGCCGGGAAACAAGATATCGCAGGCGAAGACAAAGGCTCACGGCGATGACTCTTCCTCGGTGGGAGGGAACGGAGGGAGAAACGGCAGGTGGCTATAGGTTAGGTGACACGAACGGGCCTGTAAACACAGTTCTCCCGCTCGCGTACGCCAATGCGCCGTGCCTCATTTGCCGGGCTTTGGCACGATGGCGATCACCAGACGGTCGTAGAACCGCGACGTCGCAGGTGAGCCCGAACTGGCGCCGGATGCCGGGCGTACTTCCGTGGTCACCGGCTCGCCTTTCGCTTCGGCCCTCACCATCAGCCGAATCGGCCCCAGGCAGGGTGGAGCGTCCTTGTCGGCCCTTATCAGGAGCACGCCTTGCGATGCCCCACGCTCAATCCTGACGGCGGGTACGCTCAACCCAGCTGGCACTCCCTCGGCCTCGACTTGGATCGGCGAATCCTGGCCGCCACGCCGAACCACCGTGAGCGCTAGGGACAGGCTTCCACCGGCTTCCACGGTCCAACCGCCGGACGCGTTCTCGTCGAGCTGAGCAACGACCCGCACCTCTTCGCGTTGTGGTCCCATAGACAAACGGTAGGCACGCTCGGCCGGCGTCGTTGTGGGCAGGGAAAGCAAATCGCGGACGGCCAACAGATACTCTCCGTCGGCGGGCGCCTTCCAGACCCCGGCTGGATCGCGACTGTCCAGCGGCACACGCGTGACGAGTTCCTTGGGAGTCGTCAGGTTGCCCAACGTGGCCAAGGGCTTGCCGTCCGAACTGTGCACAATCAACTCCAGGTCACACGCCCGATCGATGCGTTCTGAAACCGCCTCGATCCAATATGTTTGTCCGGCCTGCGCGGAAAACCGATACCAATGGACGGCCTCGCGCGGGGACGTAAAGCGATGGACGACATCGAATGGCAACTCACGCCGCCGCGCTTCGGCGGGCCCTGCGCTCGGCGTTTCGTTCGCCGCATCAGCCAGCGGACGATCCAGCAGC
>JBFWYF010000604.1:0-5106 GCA_050186685.1 Pirellulaceae bacterium | reverse complement strand
TCGCTAGTCCCAGGTAGTTATTCGAGCAGAATACGAGGACTTCGCCGATGCCCTCGATATGGGTGACAGGGGCCATGGGACGCGTCAGGTAGCGGAGCGATTTGTAGGTTCCCTGCTCGTGCAGTTGACGCAGGGCCAGCTGCAAGCGGGATTGCAGCACATTCATGACGCATCTCCTGGCAAGAAGGATTTGGTGTGAGCCGTACCGACCGGCACCGAGTGTAGCACGTTCGCTTGCGGGCGCGCATGGACCGGCGTGGTCGCAAGTAGCGGAGTGGAAACTCGACAGCGGTCGGCCGCGCGGTTAGAGTGATGGGGCTTGCTGCCGACAGGCGGGCCATGGCCGGAGAGGGCGGGGTCCTGTAACGCGGAGTGAGTTCGGCAGTGGCACCTGCCAGGCGCGTTTCCGTAACGCGCCGCTGTGAACCCCCGCAACTCTCGACCTGGAACTGATGCATTGGAAGCGCTGACAACTCTCGACATCGAGCCGGAACGGCTTGTCGCAGCCTACGCAAAGGCTCGCGAAGAATTATTCGCCCAGCAGAATGCCGACGGTCATTGGACCGGCGAGCTGGCAACTTCGGCTCTTTCGACGGCCACGGCCGTCAGTGCTCTCGCGATTGCCGCACGTGTGCAGCACCAGACGCCCGGTTCGGATCCGCTTGTGACGGGGGGCGTCCGGTGGCTGATGGCCCACCAGCGTGCCGATGGTGGCTGGGGCGATACCGACCTCAGTTACTCGAACATCGCGACGACGATGCTGGGCGTGGCGGCATTGCACCTGGCTGAGGCGGCGCCGTCGTGTCCCGAAACGCTGGCCCGCGCAGAAGCTTATATCGAGCAAGTGGGCCGGGTGACGGCCCTGCGGCAACGATACGGACGCGACAAGACGTTTGCGGTTCCCATTCTGACCAACTGCGCGCTGGCTGGCCTGGTCGAATGGAGCGAGGTCGCACCGCTGCCGTTCGAGCTGGCTTGCCTGCCGCAGTCGCTGTATCGATTCCTGCAGTTGCCGGTGGTCAGCTACGCCATTCCGGCGCTGGTCGCGATGGGACAGGTACGTTTCCATCATCGGCCGCCGTGGAATCCGCTCTGGCGGTGGGTGCGGTGGCGCAGCCAGGCGCCCAGTCTCGCCGTTCTAGAGAAGATGCAGCCGGCCAGCGGTGGTTTCCTGGAGGCCGTTCCGCTGACCAGTTTCGTCGTCATGAGTCTGGGGGCGATGAACCAGGTGGAGTGCCCCGTGGCAACTCGGGGGCTCGAATTTATCCGACGATCGGTGCGGCCCGATGGCAGCTGGCCCATCGATACGAATCTGGCCACCTGGAATACAACCCTCGCGTTGAACGCGTTGGCGGCCGGGGGCGAGGACCTGTCGGGGCACACTTGCCTCGACTGGTTGCTGGCCTGTCAGCAGCAGAAAGTGCATCCCTACACTGGCGCCGCGGCGGGCGGATGGGGCTGGAGCGACCTGAGTGGCGCCGTGCCGGACGCGGATGACACCCCGGGAGCCCTGCTCGCGCTGGCCAACTGGAGTCGATCGCCGAAGTGCCTGGGACGCAATCGACGCAAGATGCGGGACGCAGCTTTGCGGGGGATTCGCTGGCTGCTCACGCTGCAGAACCGGGACGGCGGATGGCCGACGTTCTGCCGCGGCTGGGGAAAACTGCCGTTCGATCGGAGCGGCGCCGACTTGACGGCGCACGCGATTCGCGCGTTGCACGCTTGGCAGGATCTGGCCGACAGCAGCAGGTCGATTCAGCGCGGCTTGGTTTACCTCGAGCGGAATCAGCAGGCCGATGGCTCGTGGCGGCCGCTGTGGTTCGGCAATCAGGACCATCCCGGCGAAGAGAATCCGATCTACGGGACCGCCAAGGTCTTGCTCGCCTACCGCGATCTGGGGTTGCTCCGGCATGCCTCGGCGCGGCGCGGCTTCGACTGGTTAGTCGGCGTTCAGAGTCCCGACGGCGGCTGGGGCGGTGGGCCATCGATGCGAGCGGTGTGGCGCGAACGCTGGAAAGACGCGGCAGGTCCCGATCTCGGCAGCAGTGTCGAAGAAACGGCACTGGCCGTCGAGGCACTGCTGGGTCACAACGATCTCGATGGTCCGCGGATCGGCGTGGCCGTGCGGCGCGGTCTGCATTGGCTGACGGAGGCCGTGGAGTCGGGGATGTGGACGCAACCGTCGCCGATCGGCTTTTACTTCGCCAAGCTCTGGTATCACGAGCAACTGTATCCCATAATCTTTACCGTTGCGGCGCTCGGCCAAGCACTCCGCCGTCGTCCCGCCTTGGATCCTTCCCAGACACCTAACTTGAAGCGCGTGGCCGGTTCAGGCGAGATACAGCCACGGGGGCCCATCCTGCCTGCGTAGATCAGGATCGCTGCCTGGACCTGGATCACTGCCTGGATCTGGATCGCTGCCTTCGACCGAGATTCCTGCTAAGACGTAGATCACCGACTGAAGGGCACAACCATCCCGGCCATCTCGGCATTGCCAAAGGAAACGGAACTTTGACGACAGCATCTGTGATACCGCCAGTAAACGAAGCGGAGTCTGCAGCAGAAGTCGGACGCGTGTCGCGCCGCCGCAAGACTTCCCATTTGAAGCTGGTTCCGGAGACCAAGGAGCTGCGCGAAACGCTGCGGGCCCGCTGCGAGCGGGTCGCCGGCCAGCTGGACAAGTCCCGGCCGCTGACCAAGGACGAAATGGAGTCGGTCGCGCGGGCGTTACTGTCCGAAGTCGGACTGAACGAGGGATTCCTGGGGTGGACCATGGTGGTGCTGGCTTCGGCCTTTTGGCGCGACCAGGTGGCCGCGACGCCACCCAGCCGCCGCCTGTTCCTCTTGCCCCATTGCCTGAAGCACGCGGAGGGTTGCCCGGCGGACTACGACGAGTTTGGACTGGAGTGCAAGAAGTGTGGGGCGTGCAGCATCGCCGATTTCCGGTCGACCGCCGAAAAGATGGGCTATAAGGTCCTGGTGGCGGAAGGCTCGCCGATCGTGCTGAAGATCATCGTCAGCGGGTACGTCGACGCCATTGTCGGCGTGGCCTGTCTGAATGTGCTGGAGAAGGCGATCGACAAAATCCTGCTCGCCGGGATTCCTTGCATGGCCGTGCCGCTGTTGTCGAGCGACTGTCGGAATACATCGGTTGACGAGGACTGGGTCGACCAGATGATCCGCGTCCAGCAGCAAACGGCGACGCAACAGACGCGTAGCTACGTACATTTGATGCGTGCGGCGACGAACCTGTTTCAGCCGCACGAGCTCGACCGCATCGCTCCCCGGCTGCGAGGTGGGCCGCGGTTAGCGGAAGTGAACGGACAGGGGATCGCGGGCATTGAGCCGATCGCCGGTACGGAGGCGATTGCGTACGACTTTCTGTCGCGGGGCGGTAAGCACTCCCGGCCCTTCATCACGCTGGCGGTTTACGACGCGGTGACCGGCGGTCATGCGACTCAAGTTCACGGGCAGGAGGTCATCGAGCGGTTTTCGGACGGTGTGCGGCGCGCGGCCATGTCCATCGAGACTTTTCACAAGGCCTCGTTGGTGCACGACGACATCGAAGACGACGACGCATTCCGGTACGGTGACGAGACGCTGCATCGCAAATACGGTTTATCGACGGCCATCAACGTGGGCGACTACCTGATCGGCATGGGTTATCGGCTCGTGAGCCGCGAGGCGAAAACACTGGGCCCGGACGTCACGGCCGATATCCTGGATTGTCTGGCCGAAGCCCACATGCGGCTGTCCGAAGGGCAGGGGGCCGAGCTGCTGTGGCGGGACGCCCAGAACAAGCGGCTGAAGCCGCTCGATGCCTTGAAGATTTATGCGCTGAAGACCTCGCCGGCGTTTGAAGCGGCGCTCTATAGTGGCGTGCGGCTCGCTCAACCGGTTGGCAGCCTGGCGGAGCCGATCCGGCAGTTCGCCCGCAACCTCGGTGTTGCCTTCCAGATTCTGAACGATCTGAAGGACTGGCGCGGCGACGATAACAACAAACTGGCTGCGGGTGGCGATATTCTGGGAGGGCGTCCCACGGTGCTGTGGGCGCTGGCCCTGGAGGGCCTGGCCGAGGCGTCGCAGCAGGAGCTGCTGTCGCTGGTCGCCGACGACACGCGGCCGGCAGCCGTGCGCATCCAGCGGGTGCGCGAGCTGTACGACGAGGCGGGCGTGTTCGACAAGGCCCACCGGCTGGTGGACAAGCACCAGGAGCGGGCCGAAGCGGTGACTGACACGATCGAGTCCGAGGAACTCCGCCGCTTGTTCTATTACTTGATCGACACCGTTCTGGAGCGACCCGCCGAAACGACACCGGAAATCGTTCGCCCGGCAATTGTCAGCCAGATTGCAGTCCGTACAAGGTAATGATTATTCCCTCCGGCCGCGCGACACCCGAACTCAGCGCCCTGCTCGACTTGTTCTACCAGGATGCAGGGCAGGTCGGGGTATTCACGGAAGTGCAACCTGCCGATTTGCCGGATGTTCCCCGGCAGCTGCTGGCTCACGACAAACACATGACGGTGACGGTTGAGGCGTTCCACGGCTGTCCGGTGGACGTCAAGGTGTTGGAGTCCCGGACGAGCGCGACGCATTATGCACGCCGGATCCTGCTGCATCGTCAGTCGGATGGTCAAGTTGTCCTGTTTGGCCTGGTACGTTTGGCCCTGGCTGTGCTGGACCCCGAAGTTCGGCGCGAAATCGAGAGCGAGCGGATACCGCTGGGCCGGGTGTTGATTGATCACAACGTGATGCGGGATGTTCGGCTGTTGTCGCTGTGGCGGATCCGGCCGGGCGTTGAGCTGTGCCGGCACCTGCAGCTGGACGGCACGCAGGACTGCTATGGCCGGACCGCGCTGCTGTACTGCGACAGCGTTCCCGCCATCGAATTGCTGGAAATCCTCCCGCCGGTGTAGAGCCCCTATCTCCGCCCTGGGTTCTCGGTGCAGAACGGCTGGTGCGCCCGCGGATGGGGCTCAAGCGGAGGCACCGGGCCACCGCGAACCACCCGGGCTCTGATCCGCCGGATGCCATCTTGCCACCCTCCACTTCCGGCGGGATGGACGGGCTTGGTCCAGCTGCCAAACAGTTTGTTGTGTTGCGGGG
>JBFWYF010000603.1:0-5110 GCA_050186685.1 Pirellulaceae bacterium | reverse complement strand
CGTGGCTTTGTGATAACTATTTTCTTCGCAGAACGAATATTTTTTCCATAGGCGGTATTTGTTCAGCGAAGATCGTTTTGCAGGGGCAGGTCGGGTCGAGTTTTCTAGTCGCGCTCTGGCGACGACGTTGTTCTTTCTTTTTTCGACTTTGGAGGAGGGTCAGTATGGTGTACTCAAGCGAACGGCCTGTGACGAGACGTCAGGCCGGCTTCACTCTGGTGGAGTTGTTGGTTGTCATCGCCATTATCGGAATCCTGGTGTCGTTGCTCCTGCCTGCAGTTCAAGCGGCGCGCGAGGCGGCTCGTCGCATGCAGTGCACGAACAATCTGAAGCAGTGGGGGCTGGCCCTGCACAATTATCACGACACCTATCAGAGTTTTCCGCCTCGCAAGGGTGGCACGACGTGCACCTTCTCGGGTGCCGCTCGCAACACCTGCAACGGTGGCCGCCTCGCGGCGTTCGTTCCCCTACTTCCCTTCATCGAACAGTCGGCGATGGCGGAGATCGTAAAGGCGGGGGATCCCACAGGGCAGTATGGCTTTGCCACCGCTCAGGGTGGTCCGACCGTTCCGCCGGGTGGTCCGTGTGGTTGGTGCGGCTGGACGCCGTGGAACACGTCGCCGCCCGCGGCACGTTGTCCATCGGATGGCTTGGTGTTTAATCAGGTCGGCAATACCCAACAGAACAATTACGCCTTCTGCATCGGTGACATGGTCACGAATGCACTGAATTCCAATGACCCGCGCGGCATGTTCGGCAGTGCGATCGGCTGCAAGATGGCCGCGATTACGGACGGCACGAGCAACACGATCATGATGAGTGAGCGTCTGAAGGCCAACTTTGGCGTCTCGACGTCGACGGCTCGACAGTTCCTGGACGGTTTGGGAACGGCCATTTCCGTGGCTGGAATCACGAATTCGCCTGGGCTGTGTTTGACGAGGAGCGACGGCCAGTTCTTCCTGGCCGGCACGCAGGTGAAGGGCCGGTTCGGTTCGCTGTGGACCGACGGTCAGGCCGAGCGCGTCGGCTTCACCACGGTGCTGGCGCCCAATGCCGCCGGGTGCACGGACGACAACAACGGCAACGCCGACTCGGTGAACGTTGTATTGCCGCCCAGCAGCCGTCATCCGGGCGGTGTCAACGTCGTGTTAGCGGATGGTTCGGTGCGGTTCATGAACGAGACGATCAACACCGGAAACCTGGGTGTGGCCCAGCCAGCTCAAGGGCCCAGCATGTACGGTGTGTGGGGTGCGCTCGGCTCGAAGTCAGGTGGCGAAGCAGTCGCCCTCGACAACTAGGCGCCCTGAAGAGGTGCGATTCGAAGCAGCGTGTCCTGGGTAAGTTACGATATCGCACGGCTGGGCCAGCCTCAGCCGTGCGATGTTTTTGGTTCCAAAGCGTGGGAAAGCATTGGCGGGAGAATCAGGGAATTATGGCCAGAAGTTTCGCTTGGTGGTGCGGGAGCCTCTGTGTGGTGGCGGCCATCGGCTGTTCGGGAGCCGCGCCGTCGAATCTGCCTAAGACGTATCCCGTGAGCGGCACGGTGACGATGGGCGGCAAACCGGTGGAGGGGGCTACCGTCAATTTCATGCCGATGTCCGGCTCGGGCAGTTCCATCGGATTGACGGACAAGGATGGTAATTACAACCTGTCTACGTACAGTTCCAATGACGGTGCCGAAGCCGGGCAGTACAAGGTATCGGTGGTAAAGTGGGAGGGGGACACGGCCCCCAGCAATGTGCCACCGGCAGGCACCATTGCCAGCGGTGAAATCGACGAGTCGACGTACGCGCCGCCGAGCGAACGGGCGACCTCGGGATCGGTCGGATCGACCGGTCCCAAGAACCTGCTCCCCTCGAAATACGCCAATGGCGACACTTCGGCGCTGCGGGCCACCGTCACCGAAGGCGGGCCGAACAAGTTCGACTTTGATCTGAAGTAAGGCGCGGTTAAGAGTGGTCCGCTACCGAAGCCGAGCGGGCCACTCTCTCGAGCCGCTGGGGACCGTCGGACCTGCCTCGTCGAGTCACGCTCAGTTATCGACCACGAGGATGCCGTACCCCGGCAATTCGCCCTGCTGGCCCTGGCCGGTGGCCGTCCAGCCATCCTGGACGTTGACCCACGCGGAATCGTCCGCGCTGAACTGTCGAACCGTCCGGATGGGATGACCTTGCAACTCGACCCGCCGTGGCCGAGGTGTCAGGTTGGCAATGACCGTGCGGAGCCGGCCTTCCTTGCCAGCCGTCAAGGCCACGACCGTTTCCGGCGCGCTCGACGTGGTGACCAGCACGGTCCCCCCGGCGAACTCGGCCAGCTCGCGCAGGACATGGTAGACCGGAAACAAGGCACCCGGACGCGACGGGAACTGGCCGGGCAAAGGCGAACCCGCCTTGGCTTCCATCACTCCCAACCAACCGATCGTCTCGAAATAGGTCATCCGAGCGACGCCTGCTTCCGCCAGGTACTTCACGCTGCCCAAAGTCCAGCTCGCTGCGAAGGGCGTCGTTTGCCGCACGTCGACCGACGGTGGCAACTCACCGGGCGCGGGCGCAGCGCCGGATTGGGGCCGCAAGGTGATGGGTGAAACCAACAATGGCCGCTCCCCGGCGAATTGCTGACCGCTGCGGACTGTGTCCCCCTGGATCGCCAACGTCTCGGTCATGGACGTGTTGTCGAACGCGTGGATCTGCGGGTTCACTCCGTACGCAATCACGTCGACCACTGCAGGATTCGGGCGATCCCGATTGAGCTCGGTGAAGTTCGTATTCTCGCCACGCCCCACCGGCTCGGCGCGACCAACGTCTTTCAACGCGGTACGCACGGCGGCGACCTGAGCATCGTGGCCATGGATCACCAGCCATGTCGTTCGACAACGTATCGAGCGCAGCGTATCGGCTGGTGGCAGAGCGGGCTGCGGATCCGTCCCCAGGTGCAATCCTACGATCAATTCCGAGCCCAGACGGTGCGCTTGCTCGGCGGCGCCTCGCAACCGCGTGTCCGCGTTGGGGCTGCCCGGCGTGATGTCGACTCGCAGGTGCTGCAAATTCAGATTTCGCAACCGTTCGAGCTCGTCGTCCGACAATTCATTCGTCTGGCTGGACACCTGCAGACCGATGCCCGGGAAAGGCAGACTCTGTGATGCTTGTACCGCCAGGACGACGGGAGCGTCGTCGCGCCGCGCCTGCGCTTTCCCGTCCGTCCCTCCCGACACGGAGACATGTACGCGCTGGTCGACTCTCGTCCCGGCTGCGATGCGGACTGGATAAGGAATCTCGAGCGGCGTGCAGTAGGTCTTGAACGAAGCGTCGGTCCAATTCCGCTGGTCCTCCATCTCGAACGTATCGCCTTCCATGCGGACGGTGGCCCATACGCCTTCGACAACTTCGTGGCGGATCGCCCTCAGGTTCTTGAACGGCTGGTGCGGCGCGATCCACGTGGGAAACACGCCGTCGGCGGTATTGCCATCCACCGTTTCAATCGTGCAGCGCCGGCCGGCCGCCGGCGGCCCGTGCAATACGCAGAAGCCGATGCGATTGCGCAGAAAATCCGACCTCGCCACGCCGTGGAACTCGAAGGACAGCTCCCCGCGGGCGGTGCCGGTCAGCTTGCCGTGCCAAAAGAAGTCAATGTCGCGCTGCCGGCAATCCACATCAAGTTCCAGCAGAAAGCCGTCCCCAGTTCGCTCCAACTGCACGTTGCTCACCGAAGGAGGCACCGTGCCCCACGTCTGATCGCGCACCGGTGCACTGATCCCCTGCAAGACCAGATGTTCGCCCCACCGCACCTGACGCACGAACGCGTGATCCGGCTCGAAGATCAAACTCAACGGTCCTGCCCGCAGCTCGATCGGATCCGCTGCTCGCACGACCGGGAGCCCGAGCAGCGATAACAGTAACGCGAAGCGCATCAGCATGTTAGTTCCCTCGCCTGGTTCGCAGCGGAAGTCGCCGGACTTCCGACGGATATCACTCGTAGCGGAAATCGCCAGATTCTCGATGGACACGGCACGTAGCGGAAATCGCCAGGCATCCGACGCTTGTCACTCGTAGCGGAAGTCGCCAGGCTTCCGACGGGACTCACTGTTGCGAAGATCGGAACTCCTGCGATTTCGTTGCAGGAACGGGAAGTATCGTACCAGCAACGGCTGGCGCCCGGAAAGCGCCAGCTTGCGCGAGGCTATGCCAGATGCGAGCGTGTGGAACCCTGGCGTTCCCGGACTTCGCGCGTGGCAAACGTGTGGCGATCGCCGATCAGGACCAGGTCGGCCAGCCCCAGAAAGAGCCCCGTGTCCAGGACGCCGGGGATGGATCGGAGGTCGGCTTCCAACGCCCGAGGGTCGGCGATGGGCGGGACTCGGCAGTCGAGAATGTAGTTGCCGTTTTCGGACATGTTCGGCCCATGCTCCTGGTCGAACTCCGGCAAGCCGAAACCGCGGTTCAGCAGCACACGCTGGCAGATCGGCAGGGCAAACGGTGTCACTTCGATGGGCAGCCGTCCCCGGGTACCCAGCTGGGGGACTAGTTTTTCCTCGCCCACCAGAATGACGAGCCGGTGCGACGTGTAAGCCACAATTCTTTCCCGCACCATCGCCCGGCCATAGCCCTTGATCAGGTTCAGCTCCGGGTCCACTTCGTCCGCCCCGTCGACGGTCAATTGTAAGTTGCCGGCCTCCCGGAGGGTGATCAATGGAATACCGACCTGGCGGGCGAGATGTTCCGTATCGCTCGACGTAGCCACGCCCCGCACGGACAGTCGGCCCGCCCGCACGCGCTCGCCCAATGCTGTTACGAACGCCCGAGCCGCTTGTCCCGAACCCAATCCAATGCACGCATGATCCGGTACCAGATCGAGTGCATCGTCGATGATGGTCATAGAGCACCTCAGCGGAATGGCGGTGGCGGACGGATTATTCGCCAACTCAGCCGCGGGAGCAAGGTCCGGAAGCAGCTACGCTCACCAGAGCGTGGAGGGAGCGCCACAGAGAGACGTCGGGCAGCGCCCTCCCTTCCGGCGAAAGGGGCTACGGGACATTCCGCCGCCAGATCATGAAGTTCAGCCACGCGGCGTACGTTACCCAGACCCAGTACGGCACCAGCAAGACACCCGCCCA
>JBFWYF010000602.1:0-5115 GCA_050186685.1 Pirellulaceae bacterium | reverse complement strand
TCGAGTACCACCCGCCGCTGACCATGAATAGCACGCCCGCGCCGTTCGCCTCGCCCTCCGGCCGGTAGACGTCCATCGTCATTGCCAAGCCGAGCTTGTGGCCGTACACCACATCCGGCTCAATCTTGGCTTCTGCCACCACGCGTCCCATCGACGCGTGCATCAATAATCCCAGCCACAGGAGGAAGGTGAGTCGAGACATAGGGGTTGAGGCGGTAGGAGTTGAGGCGGTAGGGGTTGAGGCGGTGGCCTTCAGCCTAATAGCCTACAGCCTAACAGGCTAACAGGTTATCGCCTCGCCGGCCCCCCAGCAAGGAAGGCATTCAGCTCGGGCGTGATGCGATCCACTTCGTCGCACAGCCTGTCGAGTGCGGTGACCGTTCCCTCCAGCCGCCGTTCACGCCCCATCGTCTCCAGTTCGTTCGCCTGGTCAAAAGCCGTCCTGGCGCCCAGGTACCGCATGGAACCCTTGATCAAGTGCGCCAGCCGCTGCACCTCTTTTGCCTGGCCGCCCCGCACGGCGTCGTCCAAGTCCTGGAACATCTTGGGACATTCGTCCAGGAATGTGGCGACAATGTCTTTCAACAACGCGACGTCGCCCTGTACGACCTCCATGGCTTTCGGCCAGTCCAGCAGCGGTTTGCCATCGCCATCGGGAGACGCGCCGGCAGCGCGACGCAGATTGTTCAACACCTCGTCGATGGCCTCGAACAACCGAGCGGCTCGAATGGGCTTCGAAACATATCCGTCCATTCCCGCCGCCAGGCAGGCCTCGCGGTCCCCCTTCATCGCATGCGCGGTCATGGCAATGATCGGCAAGTGTCCGCCGTTCTTCCGTTCGTGAGCCCGGATCAGCGACGTCGCTTCCATACCGTCGATCTCCGGCATCTGCACGTCCATCAGCACCAGGTCAAACGGCTGCCGCGTTGCCAGTGATACCGCCTCCTTGCCATTGCCGGCAATGACGACTCGATGCCCCTGCCGTTCGAGCAGCCCTATCGCCAGTTTTTGATTTACCAGACTGTCCTCGGCCAACAGGACGCGCAGCGCGGTATGGTGCGGCTGCGGTCGCGGCGACTCCTCGGCCGGCGCTGCCAGTCCCCCCTGCTCGCTGACGGCCAGCATGATGGCGTCCATCAACTCCGACTGCTTCACCGGCTTCAGCAGATAGACCGAAATCCCGAGCCGTTCGCAACGGGCGACATCGCCGTGCCGGTCGCCGGAAGTCAGCATCATGATCACGGGCGGGCACACGTTTGATTCCCGCTTGATCGACTCGGCCAGCGCAAAACCATCAACTTCCGGCATGTGCCCATCGGTAATTACCAGCCGGTAGGGCTGGCTATTCTCGCGCGCCTCGCGCAGCGCTGCCAGCGCTTCGCGGGCCCCGGACACACACGTCGGCACGAGTTCCCAGTTCTGCAACATCTCCTGCAAGATCCGCCGGTTTGTGTCGTTATCGTCCACGACCAGCACCCGCATGCCGTGCACAACCCGGACGGAGCGCGTGGCGGGAGCAGGCGATGTGGAGCGCCGGAAACGCGTGGTGAAGCGAAACGTGCTGCCGTGTCCCGGCTCGCTTTCCACCCACACCTTGCCTCCCATCATTTCCACAAGCCGCTGCGCAATAGCGAGCCCCAGCCCAGTTCCTCCGAACTGGCGCGTCATGCTGTTGTCGCCTTGCTCAAAGGCCGCAAAGATCGCCTCCTGCCGCTCCTTCGGAATACCGATCCCCGTGTCTCGTACGGCAAACTCCAGTTCGACGCAGTCGTCCCCTGCCGGCTTGCCCAGCCGGACGTCCAGTTCGATTTCCCCCACGGTCGTGAACTTGATGGCGTTGCCTACCAGGTTCACAATCACTTGCCGCAACCGATGGTGATCGCCGATCAGCATCTCGGGGATGTCCGGCTGAATTTGAAAGGCCAGTTCCAACCCCTTGCCATGCGCGCGAAAGGCCAGCGACTTCAAGGCATCGCCCAGCCACTCCCGCAGCGCGAACTCCGACTCGGTCAGCTCCATCCGACCGGCCTCGATCTTCGAGAAGTCGAGGATGTCATTAATGATCGTCAATAACGACTCCGCCGACTCCTGAATGATCCGCAAATACTGCCGCTGGTCGGGGCTCAATTTCTCGTCGTCAATCAGCAGGTCCGTAATGCCAATGATGGCATTCATGGGTGTCCGGATCTCGTGGCTCATGTTCGCCACAAACAGACTCTTGGCCCGATTGGCGGCCTCGGCGGCCTCCTTCGCACGGCGCTGGACTTCTTCGGCCTGCTTGCGGTGCGTAATGTCCCGCAGCACCGCAGCAAATCCCGTGCTACCGCGCAGCGGGATAGGCTGCGTCGTCATCTCGGCGATGAACTCGTGCCCATCGGGGCGTTGCGCCGTGATCTCCGTCCGGCAGCCGACGAGCGATCCGGCCAGGTGGTCGCGCGTGTAGCGCAGCACGCCGCTGCGAAATCGCTCGCGCGCATCTGCTGCGACAAACCGCTCGCCAAACGACTGACCCACCATCTCGGCGCGCGCGCAGCCAAACGTCTGCAGCGCGGCGTGGTTGGCTTCGACAATGGTCCCGTGATCGTCCAGAAACAGAATGCAGTCCATCGACGTTTCGAACAGCGCGCCCTTGCGAGCTTCACTCTCGCGCAGTTCGTCCTCGGCCTGCATGCGCTTTGTCACATCCCAGAAAATCCCCTGGATCCCGACGACGTTTCCCTTCGCATCCGAAATCGGCGTCTTGATGACCTGGACGTAGGATTTCGTGCCGTCCGGACGAGGGTTCATTTCGACGTCGTTGATGACCTGGCGCTGACGCATCACCCGCTGATCATCGGAACGGTACTTATCGGCGACCTCACGCGGATAAAAATCCATGTCGGTACGGCCCAAGACGCGATCCAGTGGCCGTCCCAGCAGCTCACAGAACGACTGGCTGGCAAAGGTAAAGTGGCCGGTCGTATCCTTGCGGATGACATGGATTGGCAGGTTCTCGATCAGCGACAGGTAGTGCGCCTCGGAATGGACCAGCTGCTGTTCAGCTCGTTCCCGCTCGCCAATTTCCGTGGCCAGGACCTGCTGAGCGCGGTCCAGCTGAGCCGTGCTTTCTGCCACGTTGCGTTCGAGCTGCTCTTTCTCCTGGATCAGCGACCGCTCTGTACCCTGCTTGCCGTAGGCAAACGCGGCCGTAACCCACAACGCAAACAACTCGAACGAACCGTTGATCACCAGCTGCCAGGGCGGCGGTGCCGGTGTATGAGCCAAACCCTTGGTGATTCCGGCCACCACAATCAGCAAGCTGCAATAGGCGGCGGCAAAGACCGCGTATGATCTCGTAGGCAATTTCAGCGCCAGCAGTACCACCAACAAATACAGCACGCCCGCGGCAGTTCCCGGCGGCGAAAGCAAGTCCAAAAGAAACTCGCCCGCGGCCAGCAGGACGATGCCCAGCATCAGGAGGAGGGTCCTGTTCATCGGACCAGACTCCGCACTTGTGAATGAGCCTAGTCGGCGTCTCGACGGCGGACCATCGTGATCTCGTTGCCTTTGGCGTTAAACTGCACTTCGTCCATGAAGGTTCGGATAAGAAAAAGACCCCGACCATTCACACGACCGACATTTTCCGGCTCGGTAGGATCGAGCAATTTCGTCGGATCAAACCCGTCCCCCTGGTCCCGCACCACGAACGTGGCCGCGGAACGGGTAAACCGTGTGATCAGATACACGTGCCGCGTGCGGTACGGCGCCGTCACACTCCGCTCTTCGAACAGTCGGCGGTACTCGTTCGACGGCAAGTCGCGCTGTCCGGAATCGATATGCAGGTTCCCATGCTCGATGGCATTGACCAGCGCTTCGTACACCGCCGTACCGATCCGCAGGATGTCATGTTCGCCAAACAAGTGCATCTGGCGAATCTGATCCTTGATGAATCCGATCAGCGCGTCCAATCCCTCCAGCGAGTTGCTCAACACATACTCGGCCTCGACGCGCGTCATCGACCCCAGCATCGTGCGCGTCGCGTGCTTGGCGCGAGCCACGGCGAGCACGTTCTTGACGGTCCCTACCAGGTCGCGAGACAGGTTTTGCTTCGGCACGTAGCTGGCCGCCCCGATCTGCAACGCCTTGACTGCAAGCTCCTCGCTGCCAAACGCCGTCATCAAGATGACCGGCACCGCGGGATACGCATCCGTGATCTGCTGCACGAGCTGCAAGCCGTCGACTTCCGGCATTTGCATATCGGTGAGGACCATGTCCGGAGATGCGTCCGCCAGGAGCCGCAACGCATCCTTGCCGTTATCGGCCCCGATCGTGTCCAGACCAATCTCTTCGAGCAAGCGCATCGCCAGGCGCCGATCGAGAGGAGAGTCGTCCACGACGAGCACATGTGCCATTACGAACACCTCACGGAAATCTCAGGGTTGGCCACATCCGGCCACCGCCCCCCAATCACGCCTCGCTAACCGCCGCCTATCTTACTCGGACGGGGGTTCAACTTAAACCGGAGATTCCCCGCCCTTTTCGGCGTGGGGACCCATCCGGGGAAGAGTTTCCGGGGGGATTCTAGGGGGAAAGGGTTCCCGCAGAGACCGCGGGGAGCGCAGAGGAGCCTTCTTTGCGCTCCCCGCGGTCTCTGCGGGACACCTCCCCCGTCCTCCCCCACCTCTCACTTAGCCAAGCATCGATCTTGACCGGCCCGGCCATTGTCCTTATTGTCCGCCCCCTGAATCTCGTCTCATTGTCCCATCGTGGCACGTGTTCGAGCGCGGTATGCATGGATGCGTCCCGCGAAATGCTCATCCTGCTCACGGGAGTCGGCAGTATGCCGCCAACGATCGCTGTTCGGCGTTCCGCCGCGACACTGTTGCTGTGGAGTGTCCTTGGCTGCGGACTGCCCAGCTGCGCGACACCCTGGTTCTTCGGTAAAGACCAGGAAAAGGGAGAAGTCAGCGAACTCGTCGAAGAGACCTTCGACGGGGTCAAACTGGTGGGTGAGCTGGCGTCTCCGGAGGGACTGAGTTACCAGCGAGTCGAGGCCGTGGGGCTGGTCACCAACCTGCGCGGCACCGGCAGCGATCCACCTCCCTCGCCGATGCGCGAGGAGCTGAAGAAGGAAAT
>JBFWYF010000601.1:0-5117 GCA_050186685.1 Pirellulaceae bacterium | reverse complement strand
GAAGCGAACCTCATCATGATATTCCTGGCGGGCGTGGCGTGGGTGGCATTCCGCCAAGGCCGCGGCCCCGCTGTCCTGGCAAGTATCGCAGCCGTTCTCAAGTTTGATTTCCTGTTCGTGCCTCCCTATCTGACGTTTGCCGTCAGTGATACCCAGTATGTCCTCACGTTCGCGGTCATGCTGGTCATCGGACTGATGGTCAGTACCCTGACGTCCCAGTTGCGGGAACAAGCCGCGCAGGCGCGGCAGCGCGAGCGGAGTACGTCGGCGTTGTACGAACTGAGTCGCCAGCTGAGTTCCGTGACGGGATCGGAGTTCCTCGTCATCGCCGCGGGCCGACAGATCGAGCAGATCTTCGGCGTCGAGGTTGCCATTTACCTGTGGGGAGCACCACGCAAGCTGGAGCTGCGCTTTGGACAACATACGAGCATACCCACACCGTCCATCAACGCTGTCGTGGCGCAATGGGTGGCCGAGCACGATCAGTTGGCCGGAGCAGGCACAGACACACTGCCTAACGCGACGGCGCTGTTCCTGCCTTTGACGGGCTCGCAGGGCACGCTGGGAACACTGGGGGTCAAGACCGAGGATACCCGCCGACTGCTGGCGCCCGACCAGCGACCCGTTCTGGAAGCGTGTACGAGCCAGTTCGCCTTGGCGCTCGAACGCGACCAAATGACCATGTCGGCCCAGGAGGCTCGCGTGCAGGCCGAGGCGGAACATTTGCGCAGTGCGTTACTCAGCAGCGTATCCCACGACTTGCGAACTCCCTTGGCCGCGATCACGGGGGCCAGCAGCAGTCTGCTCGAGAACCAAGGCACCAGCGATGCCCTACGGCGCGAGTTGCTGACGACGATCGTGGACGAGTCACGGCGCCTGTCCCGACTGCTCGAAAACCTGCTCGAGATGTCGAAACTGGAATCGGGTTCGACGGCCCCAAACATGCAATGGCATGTATTGGAGGAAGTGCTGGGTGCGGCGCTGTCGCGAACGCGGCGCGAGCTGAGCGAGCACCATGTGCACGTCGACGTGCCCGCGGACCTGCCGCTCGTGCGGGCCGATGGGATTCTGCTCGAACAGGTGTTCATTAACCTGCTGGAGAACGCCGCTCGCTATGCACCCGCTGGCAGCCGGGTCGATGTGACCGCGCAAGTGGAAGGAAAGGCGCTCGTGGTCACGGTTCGCGACCAGGGTCCCGGCTTCACCGCCGGCGCCGAGGAAAAGGTGTTTGAGAAGTTCTTTCGCGGTGGTCCACCGGATGGGCGCCGCGGAAGCGGCCTGGGGCTGACCATCTGCCGAGCTATCGTGAAGATGCATGGAGGCCTCATCACCGCGGCCAATCGCCCGACCGGCGGCGCAGAATTTACGATTCGTTTGCCGTTGACCGCCACAGCACCCGAAGTGCGTCTATGATGACGCCGGAGGCAACGGTATGTCGGACGGCCCGCTGGTCTTGATTATCGAGGACGAACTGCCCATTCGCCGCTTCCTGCGCGCGTCGTTGGATGGCGAAGGTTACCGCGTTGCGGAGGCGGACTCGGGCGAGCGAGGCCTGCGGATAGCCGCTCAGCAGCCTCCGGATCTGGTCATTCTCGACCTGGGTCTGCCCGACATGGACGGACAGCAGGTTCTCGTGCGGCTCCGGGAATGGCTGACCGCCCCCGTCATCGTCCTGTCGGCACGGGACCAGGAATCGCAGAAAGTCCGGGCGCTCGACAGCGGGGCGAACGACTACGTTACCAAGCCGTTCGGCGTCGCCGAATTCCTCGCGCGGATTCGGACCGCGCTGCGGCAGGCCGCTCAAGGACAGGAGGCTTCTCCGCTTTTCAAGGTAGGCGAGCTGCAGGTCGACCTCGCGGCCCGCCAGGTCGTCATCCGCCAGCAACCGGTCCACCTGACGCCGCGGGAATACAAGCTGTTGTCGGTCCTCGTGAAACACGCCGGGCGGGTGCTCACGCACCGTTTTCTGCTGAAGGAGGTGTGGGGGCCGGGGCACGCCGACGAAACGCATTCGCTGCGCGTCTTCATGGCCGGTCTCCGCCGCAAGCTCGAGGAGGATTCCGCTCGTCCGCGCTATCTTCTGACCGAGCCCGGTGTCGGCTATCGGCTTGCGGGGGAGTAGTCCCGATCGTGCCTGCGCCGCTTCCCGCTGGTGACTTCCGCATCGTGTCGGACACGGTGGGTCGACAAGCGGCAAGCCGGCGGTTCCAATCCGAAGTCGGAGTCGAGGGGGCACTCCCGCTGCTGGCAGGTCGCCGGGTATGCCCAAGTGTCCTTGAGCCCCGGATTACGCCATGCACGACTTGTCGCTGATCACCACGATCTCGATGGGCTTTACCTCCGCCTGGTTGCTGGGATTGCTGACGCAGCGCTGCGGTTTGTCGCCGATCGTCGGCTACCTCCTGGCCGGCGTGCTGATCGGCCCCTATACGCCGGGCTTTGTCGGCGACATCCACCTCGCTCAGCAGCTTGCGGAGATCGGCGTTATCCTGCTGATGTTCGGTGTCGGGCTCCATTTTCAGCTGGCGGATCTGCTCGCTGTGAAAGGGATCGCCGTGCCCGGAGCTGTGGGGCAGAGCCTGGTCGCCACCCTGGTGTCGATGGCAGTGTTCGCCGCGTTTGGCTTTTCGATGACGGCGGGGGCCGTCATCGGCATGGCGATCGCCGTAGCCAGTACGGTTGTGCTGATGCGTGTGCTGATGGACGCCGACGTCCTGAACTCCCCCGCAGGACATGTGGCCGTCGGCTGGCTGTTGGTCGAAGACATGTTCACGGTCGTCGTACTCGTGCTCTTGCCGGTACTGGGCACCGGCAGCGATGGTGCCGCGGCCGCTTTGGGGCCGTCTTTAGGACTGGCCCTGGCAAAGCTCGCTGCGCTGGTCATCCTGCTGTGGCTGGTCGGCTCGCGGGTGATCCCGTGGGTACTGGTCCAGGTGGCACGGCTGCGATCCCGCGAGTTGTTCACGTTGACCGTACTCGTCTTTTCCATTGCGATGGCCTCCGCCTCGTATGTGTTCTTCGGGGCGTCCATGGCATTGGGAGCCTTCCTGGCCGGCATGGTCGTGGCACTGTCTCCCGCCAGTCACCAGGCCGCGGCGGACGCCCTGCCGATGCGCGATGCGTTTGCTGTGCTGTTCTTCGTATCGGTCGGGATGCTGTTTGATCCAATGTTTATCATCCGCGAGCCCCTGATGCTGCTGGCCGCTATGGGCATCATCCTGGTCATTAAGCCCTTGACGGCTCTGGCCATCGTCCTGGTCCTGGGGTACTCCATGCGAACCGCGTTGACGGTGGCGCTGGGGCTGGCCCAGATTGGCGAGTTCTCCTTTATCCTCTCGGAAGTGGCGCGACAGCACGAACTGATCCCCGATTCGGGACATCACCTGCTGGTCGGAGCCGCCATCCTTTCGATCACACTCAACCCGCTCTTGTTCCGCATGCTGACGCCGCTCGAGAACTGGCTGCACAGCAAGCCGCGCTGGTGGGAACTGCTGAACCGGCGCGCGCAGCGGAAGGCCGCGGGCGGGCGAAAGACACAGATGGTTCACGACACGGAAGGCGATCCAGAGGCCGATCTTGCCATCGTGATCGGATATGGCCCCGTCGGCAGGTCGGTGCATCAATTACTCTCGGAAGCTGGCTTGCGAGCCGTCGTGATCGACTTGAACATGGACACGGTCGCTAGCCTCGTCAAACAGGGACACCGAGCGATTTTCGGAGACGCGTCGCAGGAGGCAATCCTCGAGGAGGCAGGCATGCGTGAAGCATCGCACCTGGTTGTGGCCCTGCCTCATGCCGCTGCACGAATGGCGGTCATCACCGCGGCCCGGCATCTCAACTCGACGGCCCGCGTGCTGGTCCGCGCACACTATCTGCGGGAACGCGAAGACCTGGAACACGCCGGCGCCACGGCTGCCGTGTTCGAAGAGAGCGAGGTCGCCATCGCGCTCGCGCGGCTCGTGCTGAACACCACCGGAACCCATCGCGGTGTCGTAGAGAAAAGGCTCCGGGACCTGCGCCTTCAGCTGATCCGCGAGAACATGTCCCAATTGCGGAGACTGCGGGTCCAAAGCGTCATGGTTCCCTGGAACCGAGTACGCCGTCTGCCACGGTCCGCCTCACGGCAGGAGGTGCTCCACCACATCTCGCAACGCCGCTTTTCCCGCTGGCCCGTCGTCGATCTGGCCACTGGGCGCGTTGCTGGCTATCTGCTCACGAAAGACTTGATCGGCCAGGATTCGGCCGACGGCGACTGGACATCCCTCATTCGCCCGCTCCCCGAGGTCCGCCCGGACGCGGACATCGAGTCGACCCTGACTCACATGCAAGCCGAAGGATTGACTATCTGCGCTGTCCAGGAGAACGGCACTCCCTTGGGTATCATTACCTGGGAAGACGTCCTGGAACAGGTCTTTGGGCGCATCGAAGACGAGACTGCACCCGCTGAACCGATGCCGCGGCTTCAGGACGCCGTCACCGCAGGCGGAGTCGTCCTGGAACTGCGGAGCCACACGCTGGACGAGGCCATCGCGGAACTGGCACGCTCGATTCCTCGCGACCAATTGCCGCCGGATGTCGACGTCGCTCACCTGGCGATAGCGAGGGAACGGGAGTTTTCCACGGACCTGGGTATCGGCATCGCAGTTCCACATGCCCGTTGCCCGCAACTGCTCTCGCCGGTCGTCGTCTTCGGCCGATCGCTCCATGGCATCGACACCCCGAGCGAACTCCAGCAACCTGTGCGACTCATCTTTCTCGTCGTGACTCCACTCGATCAGCCCGATGCCCAGCTGGCCTTGTTGGGCCAGATCGCGCAGCTCGGCCAGCAAGAGGAACGCGTCCATCGGCTGAACCTCGCCACCTCGCGAAAACAGATCCTTGAGGTCCTGGCTGCGGTCTAGTGCCGTGCCCTTTTACAAGTTTCGCGCAGCGCCAGGTCGTTTCATTTAACCCGGGGTCGCAGGCGACGGTCGACTCGCGTCTCTCCGCGCCTCCGGTGCGCCAGTTAAGCCTGGCTGTTCTCGTTAGCTGAAAGGAACTAACCATGGTAAGTGTTCGTTCGCCATGTAGCCAACCAAGCAGTTTGCTGGAGCAATCTGCAAGCTGAAGCCTTGGAA
>JBFWYF010000600.1:0-5123 GCA_050186685.1 Pirellulaceae bacterium | reverse complement strand
CGTCGGTATGGGACGAGTATGCAGATCAGTATCCGGTTCGCGCGGTGGGGGCCATTCCTTTGCCCGCCCGTTCCGGCGGCGTGCGCGCCGGGGCGAGCGACTCGCCGTTGGGGATGCTGTTCTGCGAGCGGTTTGCGGAGCGTGAGTACGGACCGGCGGAGCGTCGCGTCCTGGAGCAACTGGCTCGGCAGGCGGCGGTGGCATGGAACCGGGTCGACGAAATGGAGCAGTGGCCGTTAGCGACCCTTTCCAGGTGGCTCCGAGCCGGGGGGTGGGTGCACGGGACGCGGGTGCGCTGGACGAGTGCCTTGTTGATTCCGATTGTGGCGGCGGTGGCGGGGGTAATCTTGCTGGCACCGGCGGACTTCGACGTCCGCGCCGAAGGAACGCTACAGCCGATGGAGCGGCGGGAGGTTTATGCTCCGGCCGCGGGCGTCGTGCAGGAGATCCACGTACGGGGGGGACAGCAGGTCGCCGCCGGGGACGTGCTGGTGACCCTTCGCAGCGCGGAGCTCGAATCGGAACTGGCTCGACTGGCGGGCGAATTGCAGACGGCCCGGCGTCAGTACCAGTCGGTGCAGGCCGCGCGCCGGCAGGCGGTGTTACCGGGTGGGGAAGCTCGATTCCAGGCCGGGCAACTGGCGGCGGAAGAAGAGCGGCTGAAAGAGCTGATGCGCGGGCTCGAACTCCAGCATGGCCATCGGGTGGCGCAGCGCGAGGAACTGACGATTCGTTCGCCCCTGGCCGGTCAGGTATTGACGTGGGAGGTGGACCGGCTGCTGCGTGCCAGGCCGCTCCGCCCGGGGCAGCGGCTGATGACGATCGCCCAAGTCGACGGACCGTGGGTGCTCGAACTACGACTGGCCGATGCGGACGTGGGGCATGTGATGGCCGCCCGGCACGAGGCGAGCGCGCCTCTCCCGGTCAGCTTTCGGGCCACGAACAATCCTTCGCGCGCGCAGCGTGCGAGGGTGACTTCGATAGCCGAGTGGACCGATTCCCAGGATTCGGCGGGGCCGTCCCTGCAGGCGACGGCCACTCTGGACGAGCCGGTTGCGGCTGGCTCGCATCCGGGCACGTCGGTGGTGGCTCGCATCCACCTGGGTCAACGTGCGCGGGGGTTCGTGTGGTTTCGGGATTTGTGGGAATTCGTGCGGTTGCGGCTGTGGTTCTAGCGGATGAGGCCCGCGTCATGTTGCGACGGTTGATGATTCCAATGATTCTTCCGCTGGTCTGCCAGGAGCTCCTGTTCCCTTGGGGATGCCTGGTTGGCCGTGGGCTGACCGCCGACGAACTTCCGGTGCGGCCGCCGGTCGGGTCCCCCGCCTCGATCACGGCGCGGGGCGAAGAGCTGGTCGTGGAATCGATCGTATTGACGATCGCCCGTCAGGCGGAGATACCTGCGCGCGACGATGGAGTGCTCGCCCAGCTTCTGGTTCAGGAAGGCCGAGCGGTCCAGGCCGGTGAAGTAGTGGGGAAGCTGGACGACGAGGCCATTCGGCTTGCTTATCACCGCGCGGTTCTGGAGCTCGAGCGAGCTCAAAGGGTTGCCGGCAATGACACCAAGGTGCGTCTCGCGACCAAGGAACTGGAGATCGCCCAGTCCGAATATCAGCGGGCGAGCGAAGCCGAAGCGCGATTCAGCAAGAGTGTTACGGCGGCCGAACTGGAACGATTGAAGCTGGAAGTGGATCGGGCGGTGCTCGCCCGCGAACAGGCTCTGTTTGAGTGGGACACGGCGAGGACGCTGGTGCGGATTCATGAAAACGAAGTACAGTCCGTGGTGGAACGAGCGCGGCGACGGCGGATAACCTCGCCGCTGGCCGGGACAGTGGCTGCGATCGCCCGTCGGCCTGGCGAATGGCTGGAGACGGGGCAAGTCGTCATGCGGGTGATCGCCACCGATGTCTTGCGGGCCGAGGGCTTCCTGTCCGCCGATCAGCTTGGCACGCACACCCCGATGGGTTGCAAGGCGACCTTGACTGTGGAGCTGGCGTCCCTGCGGAACGAGTCCTTTTCCGGGGTCGTCGTATTTGTGAGTCCGGAGATTGATCCGGTCAGCGGCCAGGTGCGCATGTGGGCCGACATCGAGAATCGGGATGGGCGGCTCCGGCCCGGACTGGCCGGCCGCCTGGTGATCGCGCCCTCGTCAGGTCCCTAACCGACGCATGAACGTACGTACTTCCAGCGTTTCCGTCCTGTTGGCGCTGCCGGCCCAACGTTCCGGCGAAGCCGAACTCCGGACTTTAGACCGGCGCATCCCTGTGCGCCGCCGCCGGGATCTGATCGTAACGCCGTTGACGCTGCGCGGACAACGCCGCTGGCATATCAAGGATCCGATCACATTACGGTACTGGCAGTGGGGCGACGAAGAGCTGTTTCTCTGGCAGCAGCTCGACAGTGTCACGACATGGAGTTCCTGGCAATCGGCTTTCCAGCAGCGCTTCGCGCCGCGTCGCATTGACTATCCGGCACTGCAGGGACTGCTCGGCATGCTTCACCGCGAAGGTCTGGTTGTGTCGGATGTGCCGGGGCAGGCGGACATACTGCAGGAACGAGGCTCCCAGCAGCGGCGGCAACAGCGATGGAACCGCTTTGCCAATCCCTTCGCCATCCGATTTCGCGGGATCAATCCTGACCCTTTTCTAAGCCGACTGGCTCCTTGGTTCGGCTGGTTGTTTCATCCGTTCGCGGTGGCCTGTTGTCTTGTTCTGGTCCTGTCGGCCGCGACCCTCCTGGCGGTGGAATGGTCCACCTTCCTGGCTCGGCTGCCATCGGCCAGCCGATTTCTGACCTTCGGTAACGTCGGCTGGCTGGCAGTAACGCTTGCATTCGTCAAGGTCTTGCACGAATTGGCGCACGGCGTGGCGTGCAAGCGTTTCGGCGGCGAATGCCACGAGTTGGGAGTGATGCTGCTGGTTTTCACGCCGTGCCTCTACTGCAACGTGTCGGACACTTGGACGGTGCCGAGCAAATGGCAACGCATGGCGGTAGGAGCCGCCGGGATGTACGTCGAATGCCTGCTGGCCGCGCTGGCGGCCTGGCTGTGGTGGTTCACTGCGCCGGGGCTGCTCCACACACTCTGTTTGAACGTGATGGTCGTCTGTTCGCTCGGCACGCTCTTGATCAATGGTAATCCGCTACTGCGCTACGACGGCTATTATGTGCTGAGCGACTGGCTGGAAATGCCGAATCTGGCTGCGGAAGCAGCGTCTCAGATCACTCGGTGGGGGCGTCGTTTCTTCACGTGGTCCGACGGTGAAGACGAGCCTTCGGACGGGTACCCGGCCAGCTGGCTGAGCGCCTATGCGGTGGCGTCGGGGATGTATCGCATTGTTGTATGGATCGTCGTGCTCTGGGCCATTCAGACGTGGTTTGCTCAGCAACGATTGGCCACGCTGGGGCATGGCCTGAACATGCTGGCCGTCGCCAGCATTTTGATTCCGGTCGCCATGCGACGCTTGGCGGTCGCAGCGCCGCGCAGGAGTGCACGCCTGCGAATGGGTCGGTTGTTGGCGGTCGCCGGACTCGGTTGTGCGTCGGCGGTTGGGGCATTCGCAGTCCCCATGTCCCGGTCGACGGTAGCTCCGGCAGTCCTGCGACCCGGCCGGGCGCACCCGTTGTATGTCGTATCCGGCGGGCGACTCGATTCCAGTCTGCCCGCAGGCGCGACGGTGCGGCGCGGGGATGTCGTAGCGACTTTGGTCGACCACGCATTGCAGGGGCAATTGCTGCGATTGGAGACGGATTTGGCGGTCGCCCGCCAGGCGGTGGAGTCGCTGCGTCGCCAGCAGGTTCAAGATGCTCGCCAAGGTCTCGCCAGTTCGGCGGGGCAGCTCGCGCTCGCGGAACAGAACATGGCGGAGCTGGCCGGCCAGCTCGAGCAGAAACGGTACGAGTGCGAGCAGCTGGTCGTGCGTGCGCCTGCCGACGGAACATTGGTATCACCAGCTCGCCGCCCTGCTGAGAGCGACGCATCGGATCTGCCCGGTTGGAGCGACACGCCACTCGCGCCGCAGAACGCCGGGTGTACGCTCGACGTGGGGACGTTACTCGGTTACATCTGCGAAGGTGCGACGGGTATGGCGCCGGCGCCGGAAGCCGTGCTGGCTGTGGAGCAATCCGACGTGGGCGAGTTGGTGGCGGGCCAGCGAGTACGCTTGTTGCTGGCGGAGTTTCCTCAACGTGAGTTCACAGGCCGAGTCACCAGTATTGCTTTGGCCCACGCCGAAGAAGTGCCACCCGAATTCCTGGCTCGCCGGCTGGTACCGGTGGGCGTGGAAGGGACCGGCGTGGCGCGCGAGGCAGGGTCCCAGTACTTGCTGCGCGTAGCGCTGGACGAAATGCCGCCGGCGCCCTGGGGGGCGGCCGGTTATGCTCGGTTACCGTTGGCACCCGCCACGCTTGGTTCCCGGTTGTACCATACTGCCTGCCGCGTTTTCGGCCTCGTCCGCTGAAATCACGGATGGGGGGACCAAGCCACCACCGAGACCATCTGAGGCGGCAAGTCTTCCATCGTCTCGCCATCCCCCTGGCCGACAAACTGTGTGAACAAGTGGATCTCGCGGCGCTGTTGCCAGACGATCGGGTCGTGCAGCGGATCCGCCTGTCCGACGGAACTAGCGGTCAGATCGCGTATCGTCCACTGGCCATCTGGAAGGTTCTCGCAGCTGGCGACCGACATGCGCCGCTC
This sequence comes from Pirellulaceae bacterium, assembly GCA_050186685.1. Taxonomy (GTDB): domain Bacteria; phylum Planctomycetota; class Planctomycetia; order Pirellulales; family Pirellulaceae; genus CAZFLF01. Next base: position 430 of record JBFWYF010000600.1, on the reverse strand, counting down.
GCGTTCGATATCGCGGAACAGCAGGTAAGCTCGGGTGGAAGGGCCGCGACCGTCGATCAGTAGCCTGGGCCGCGAGACGGGGGACCGTTTCGTGCCACCCCCTTCCCGGCGAAAGTCGACCTCGCGGCGGCCGACTTGGACCGTCCGCCAGCCTTCGCCACGGTGGAATACGATGCGGTACTGAGGAGCGGCATCCTGGGCTTCGCGCCAGAAGTTGGCGATGTAGGGTCGGCCCTGGTCGTCCGTGTCCATCGACGTCTGGTTAGCCAATTCGCTACGTTGCGGAATCCGCGCGGCGTACTCGGCCGTTGCAGCTGTGATGGGCGGAGGACAGAGGGAGCCATCGGTGCGGGTCCAGGTTTTTCCTCCATCGGCCGAACGCGCATAGGCGAGGTCGTGGTTTGTTTCCACATCCGGCGTTTCTCGCCAG
>JBFWYF010000599.1:0-5134 GCA_050186685.1 Pirellulaceae bacterium | reverse complement strand
TAATGTCAGCACGCTTCGTTCGATTATTCCGGCTTATAAGGGCCAGCATCGCGACGGCAACCCCGCCTTTGACAGCACGAACAATACGCTATCTGTGCTGATCAATAAGACCAAAGCAGACGGTACCATCGACAATACCGATGGGACGTACGGTCCGTACCTGGTTGAGTTTCCCGAGAATCCTTACACCGGCGTCAATACGGTGAAAGTCATCACCAGCAATCCGGCTGGGGTGAGCGATGTGACGGCCGGCAACGCCGGAGGTTGGCTGTATAACGCAACCACCGGCAACATCTGGCTGGATTCGGACCCCGGTTATACCTATTAATCTGGACCACGGCCCGCGGGCGGGGAGACCCCTCCTGCCGGACCCAGCACGACGCTTCGTTCGCTGATCCGCGAAACGCTGCCAGGCCTTCATCGGCATCCGTCGATGAAGGCCTTTTTGTTGTGCACCGCGGCGAGGGCGCGTCAAGGTCAGGGAAAGTCGCAAGATTTCCGACGACAGACACCGCGTGCGACCGTAGCGGAAGTCGCAAGAGTTGCCTTCGGAACTCTTGCGGGTTCCGCTATGAGAATGCGCCGCGTCGGAACGCCTGCGCCGTCCCGATGTTTGTCGCGATACAATGGAGAGGCTGACGACGCGAAGCACGTGGTAGACACGGACCGACGGGAGGTCGACATGCGGGTCCCAGGAAGTACGTTTCTGGTTACGGGAGGCGGTTCCGGACTTGGAGCGGCCTGTGTCCGCGAACTGCTGCAAGGCGGCGCGGACGTCGTCGTGGCCGACATCCAGCCGGGGGAGTTCGGCGGCCAGTCGTGGTATTGTCGCACGGATGTTGCCGATCCGGCGGACGTAGCGGCTGCCGTAGCCCATGGCCGTCGGCTGGATGGCGTGATCCATTGTGCCGGGATGCTGTCCGCCGCCCGGTTGTTGAGCCGGCGAGGTCCTCACGATTTGGCCCTCTTCCGCCGGGTGATCGACGTCAACCTGATAGGGACGTTTAACGTGTTGCGACTGGCGGCCGAGAGGATGGCCTCCAATGCACCCGACGCCGATGGGGAACGGGGAGTGATGGTGCTGACGGGTTCCGTGGCGTCGCAGGAGGGGCAAGTCGGGCAAGTGGCCTATGCGGCCTCGAAAGGGGGCGTGGCGGCCATGGTGCTGCCGGCAGCCCGCGAGCTGGCGGAGCGCGGCATCCGTGTGGCGGCCATTGCGCCCGGCTTATTCGATACGCCCTTGCTGGCTTCGGCACCCGCACCCGCTCTCGCGGCCCTGCAAGCCCAGACCATGTATCCCGCCCGGTGGGGGCGGCCCGAGGAGTTTGCGCGTTTCGCGCGGGCAATCATCGAGAACCCGATGGTCAACGGGTGCCTGCTGCGGCTCGACGGGGCCGTGCGACTGAATTCCGGAACGGAGTCCCGGACCTGAGTTTCTGGGCGCGTCGGAAAATCACGCCGAGTTGCGGCGGCGGGCCGAGTCGGTGAGCGGGACGCGGGCCGGCGGTGCGGGCTGGCCAGGTGTCAACCAGCCGGCGGCCCGATACCAGGCGGCGGTCGCCGCGAACTGGGCCGCCAGAGAATCTCCGGGAGCGAAACCCAATTCGCGGTGAGCTTTGTCGCCGCTGCAGGCCCAGGATTCAACCAGCGCATCCCGCATCTTGTCGATGTTCAGCTGGTAATTCCGTCCGCGGCAGCGGTTGACCAGCTCCGTCGCAGCTGCCACGAGCCACGGCATCGGTTGGGCCAAGGGGAATACAACGATGCGGCCCACGCCCGATGCACGGGCGATTAGCTGCCCCCACTGGGCGTAACTCGGGTGCTCGGAGTGGGTGGCAAAGTAAATCCCACCGCCGTTTGGCTCGTCCGGATGACTGCGAAGACGCTGTCCCCGCGCGGCGGCCTGGAGCAGCAACGTGACCAGGTCGAGCACGTAGATGTACGAGAGGGGCGGCGAGGCTAAGCCGGGCACGAGATGCAGGCGGAACGTCGCGACGGCCCGAAAGATCGGCAGCGACTCGCGGTCGCGAGGGCCGAAGACGATTCCTGGCCGCACGATCGTCGTGGGAACGGCATGGGCAAATCGCCAGGCCGCCAGTTCGCCGGCCCGCTTGCTGGCCCCATAGTTCGACACGGGGGCCGGCGGATCGGACTCAAGGCGGCACCCGAGGCGTGAGGTGGGGCCTGCAGCCGCGACCGACGAAACGACGACCAGTGTCGGCGGATTACTTTGTGCGGCACAGGCGCGCGCCACTTGTTCGGTGCCATCGCGGTTCACGCGAAAGAGATCGTCGCGTCGCAGGGCGCAGATGCTGCCGGCGAGATGGAAGACAACGTCGACATCCGCCACGGCGGCGCGCAGATCCCCGGGCCGGCCGAGTTCCCCACGCACTAGTTCGACCCCCATCGACTGGAGCGGTCCGCACAGGGAATTCGGACGCACGAGGCAACGGACGCGGTCGCCACGGCGCACAAGCGATTCGACGAGATGGGATCCGATGAACCCCGTCGCGCCGGTTACGAGCACTTGAGACATGATCGATACGGTTTACCAGGCTCTGTCAGAAACTCCACTATGTTTGACCGTAAAGCGGTTTATCCAAACCCCTCTCCCGGTATGCCGGGAGAGGTTCAGGATGAGGGCGATGCGGTTTTCCGACAGAGCCTAGACGTAGCCGTGCATCTGGAACCACTGCCAGGCTTCGCACACACTCTCATCCAGGGGACGATTCTGATAGTTCAATTCGGCTCGGGCTCGATCGCTACTGTAGTAATGATAGAGACTCGACATGGAGATGGCGGCCGAGTTGACGTCTGGTTCACGTCCCGCGAATCGTCCGAAGAGATCGCCAATGCGGCCAGCGGCAAACCGCATCGCTGGACCCAGGCGACCGAGCGGAGGACGGCTGCCGGCGATACGTGCGAACAGACGCCAGATCTCCAGGTACGACAGATTATAACCAGCCAGGATGTAATTTTCCCCTTTTTGCCCGAGTTCAGCCGCCGAAAGAATGCCGGTGGCCACGTCCCTTACATCGCAGATGCTGCATCCCCCCGTCGGTGCCAAGGGGGCGAATCGCCGTCCGACCTCGACGAGCATCCGCCCCGAAGAAGGTTTCCAGTCCCAAGGCCCGACCATGAAGCCTGGGTTGACAATGACGGCGTCCAGTCCTCGACCGACCATTTGCCGGACTACGTCTTCCGCCTCGGATTTGGTGATCACGTAGCTGCAGGGTGTTTTCCCACCGCGCGGCGTCCGCTCGTCCGCCGGTTGCGCTGGAGAACCTATCCCCAGGGCGTCCACACTGGACACGTGAATCAGGCGGGCGCCGTTGGCGAGGGCCGCCTCCCCCATCCGGCGTGTTCCCTCGACGTTGATGGCGCGCTGCTGTGCCAGCTGCGACCAGCCGATGTGGACATAGGCCGCCGCATGAACGATTCGGCCGACATCCCGGCAGGCGGCCGCGACGGCGTCCGGATCGCGCACGTCGCCCGGGACTCGTTCCACATCCAATCCGTCCAGCGGACGGGGGTCGTGCCCCTCGCGCACGAGGACGCGCACGGACTGGCCGCCTTGCAGCAGCAGGCGCACTACGTTGTTCCCGACGAGTCCCGTAGCGCCCGTTACCAGTGTTCTCATCTGCCCTCTCGCTTCCTGCCGACGTTGTCCGTCGTCGACTCTGCCGAACGTTCCGGTCCTGTCGGGGTGCGTCCGGAAAAACTAAGCACGGTCCCAGGATTATCTCAACAAGTGACTTGTGGCGCCGTGCGAGATGTGTAGAGTCAAACGTAGGTCCTGTGGCATTCTCGCATCACGGAATCAGGCCAGGAGCCATGCCCCCAATTCAACATCCGACCTCCGAAGACGTCGAACAGTTGTTGCTGAATGCGCACCTGCGCGACGAGCTTGAACCCTACTGCGACGAGTCCGTCGACTTGCTGGATGCGCATCGCCTCTCTACTCGGGAAGAAAACGAGTTTCTGGCGTCGCTGCTGGCTTGGGAGCGCGCCCCGATCTTGCCCATCAGCCGGTGGTTCGATCCGGAACTTGTTCTGCCGCGTCCCGATTCGTTGAACGACGACGACCTGTATCGCGTTCTGTGGGACACGATCAATCGCTTGTACGACAAGCGGATCGTGCTGGATTTTACCGATCATTTGTCGGACCGGCAGCTGTACTGCGTAATTTATCGCGACATTCTCCCGGCGGCCGAAAAGAAGATTGAGTTGCCGAGAAACTACCTGCACTGGCATTGTCTCGACGACAACAGCGATCCGGAGATCTGGCTCAGCTATTATGCGTCGCCGGCGGAACGGGCTGCGTGGGCCGCAGACACGGGCCTGCCGCTGCCGCCCTCGCGCATTGCTCCGTTTCCGCGGCGCATGCCGCGACGCCCGCAGTCGTAGTGGACGCTCGACAAAAGACGCAGAGGAACCCATCGCCGCATCCCGACCATCGCGCCGCCGTTCGCCAGGCACCGTGGAGCGGGGCGACTTTCAGACTCCGCCGGAGCTCGCGGCCCGCGTTTGCCGATTCCTGCGCGATACGGGTCTGAGCCCCCGCTCGATCATCGAGCCCACCTGCGGCGAGGGGAACCTGCTGCTGGCCGCCGCCGAGGCTTTTCCCCTGGCCGAGCGGATCGTTGCTGCCGAACTGGATTGGGCTTACGTCCAGCGTCTGGCGGCGAAGGTACAGCAACGCTCCGACCGCAGCCGCTTCGAGGTGCTCCACGGCAATATGCTCGATCCGCATTTCGCGTCGCGAGTGCTCGACCGAGCTCTGCCCGCGCCCTGGCTCGTGATCGGCAATCCCCCGTGGGTCACGAACGCCGCAGTGACCACGCTGCAGGGGACCAATCTTCCACCCAAGAGTAATCTCGATCGTTCACGGGGCGTTGCCGCCGTGACCGGCCAGTCCAATTTCGACATCTCGGAGTGGATCTTGCGAGTATGTGCCATCTCGGTTGCGGGCCAGGTCGGCACCATGGCGATGCTCTGTAAGTCGAGTGTCGCACGGCGCGTGCTGGCGTCGTTATGGCGGGACGAACACCCGCTGCGCCGAGCACGCGGGCTCGGGGTGGACTCGGGGCTGGCATTCGGCGTCTCCGTCGACGCGTGCCGGTTGGTCTGCGGG
>JBFWYF010000598.1:0-5148 GCA_050186685.1 Pirellulaceae bacterium | reverse complement strand
GTTCAGCTCGCGCGCGGCTCGCATCGCCTGGTCCCACGTCACGCGGCTCTTGGGAAAGAGCATGGTCCGAAAGGCCAGGAACTTCGCCGGCCCCACACGCGAGACACTTTCCAACGGCAATTCGGTCACCACCGTACGCTGGCAAGTCTCCCGTAGCCGCCTCAGGCAGTCCTCCACCCAGGCCGCGATCTGATCCGGCGCCGCGCCAAACAAGATATCGTTGCCGATATCCGTCACGAGTGCGGCGGTGGGCAGAGGCGTCTGCGCCTGGAGATCCTGCCACAGGTCGCACTGCAAAATGCCCGGCAGGCTGCGCCCCAGCACACGACTCGGTTTGCCATACGATCTCCCGTGCCCCACCGCGGTGAACACATCGAGCGGTTCCTGCCAGACCTGGCGTGCCGTCTCGACCACCAGCGTCATGTTGCGAGCCACATTGCTTGCCCCTAGCACGATCACGCGCTGCCGCGGCTCGCGCTGGCCGGCCAGTCTCGCCGGACTGCTTTGCATAGGCGGCTCCGAATTGACTTGCGAGGCCCGTTCCAGCTCCCCCCGTTCTGCGTCCATCTCCACCCCTCTCCTACAGCCTACCGACTACTTCCTGCTTCACCCTGGACGCTCCACGCCGCTACAATACGCTCTCCTTTGTCATCTATGGGAGTGCCCGTATGTCTCGGCGAATGGCGTGTCTGACCTGGTACCTCAGCCTGGTTTTGCTCATGATTTCCGATCCTCTGACCACCTCGCGTTCCCCCATCGCTCGCGCGGCGGGTTACGACCGTCCCGTTGGTGACCCGCACCAGAGCCGTTCCGTCGTGCTCGCCCGTCATGGCATTGTAGCCACCAGCCATCCGCTCGCAGCCCAGGCAGGGCTCGACGTGCTGAAGGCGGGCGGAAATGCAATCGACGCGGCCATCGCCACCAACGCGATGCTGGGCGTCGTCGAACCGGCAAGCTGCGGCATTGGTGGCGACTTGTTTGCGATCTACTGGGATAGCAAGACGCAGAAGCTCTACGGGTTAAATGCGAGTGGCCGCAGCCCGTACAAGCTTACTCGCGAAGTGTTCCGCGCGCAGCAACTCCGCCAAATTCCCACATATGGCCCGCTATCCTGGTCCGTGCCCGGCTGCGTGAGCGGCTGGGCGACGCTCCGCGACCGCTTCGGTACCAAGTCGCTCGCCGATTTGTTGCGTCCGGCCATCGAGGCGGCCGAGCAGGGGTTTCCCGTCAGTGAGATTATCGCCGGGGAATGGAACGGTGCAGTCGCACGGCTGAAGGCCTGGCCCGATTCGGCCGCGACCTACCTGATCGATAGCGAACGAGCCCCTCGCGTCGGAGAACTGTTCCGCAATCCGCGTCTGGCGGCAACCTATCGGCTGATCGGGGAACAGGGAGAAAAGGCCTTCTACCACGGCGACATCGCCCGGCAGATCGTCGCATTCAGCGAGCGGCACGGCGGATACTTTTCCCTGCGTGATTTCCAGGACCACACGGCCGACTGGATCGACCCGGTGTCGACTTCCTACCGAGGCTACGATGTGTGGGAATTGCCTCCGAACGGCCAGGGAATCGCGGCGCTGGAAATGCTGAACGTCCTGGAGCAGTTCGACGTGGCCGCCATGGGCCCCGGCAGCGCGGAATACGTCCACCTGCTGGTCGAGGCCAAAAAACTGGCTTACGCGGATCGCGCCCGCTATTACGCAGATCCCGCGATGGCGGACGTGCCCGTCCGCGCCCTGATTTCCAAGGACTATGCGAAGCGGCAGGCCGCGCGGGTGAACCGGAAACAGGCGGCCGAGGACGTGCCCGCCGGGGATCCCCGCCTGCGCCAGGGTGATACGATCTATCTGACCGTCGTCGACCAGGAACGCAATTGCTGCTCGCTGATCCAGAGCCTGTACCACGGATTCGGTTCCCAAGTTGTTCCGGGTGAACTGGGCTTCCCCCTCCAGAACCGCGGCCAGCTATTCGCACTGGACGACGACCACCCGAACCGGCTCGAACCGCACAAGCGGCCTTTCCATACGATCATTCCCGCGATGGTCACCAAAGAGGGCAAACCGTGGTTCTGCTTCGGCGTGATGGGAGGCGACATGCAGCCCCAGGGGCACGTCCAAATTCTCGTGAACTTGATCGATTTTGGCATGAACGTCCAGGCGGCGGGGGATGCGGCCCGTGTCCAGCACGCGGGCAGCGCGACTCCGACCGGCGTGCCAGCCGACGGTTCGGGAACGGTCATGGTCGAATCCGGCATCTCCGACGAAACCGTTGCCGCCCTGCGCGCCAAGGGACACAACGTGGTGCGGGCCAAAGGGGGCTACGGTGGTTACCAGGGCATCCGGATCGACTGGGAGCAGAACGTGCTGCACGGCGCCACGGAAGTGCGCAAGGACGGCGCCGCCGTAGGCTATTAGCTAGGCTCCCTGCCCTTCTCCCGGAGTACCGGGAGAGGGTACTGAATGAACCGCTTCGCGGTCAGTCATGTGGGTTTCTGACAGGGCCTAGCTCGTGCGGTCTCGCCGCAAGTAGCCGGCACTCGACTGAAAGTACTTACGTCGCCGGCTTGTGGAAGTCTCGCGCGTTTCTTCCTGCTGCTGCCGCAGATCGGCCAGATTGGCCTGGCAGACCCGACAACCAACCGTTTCGATGTGAAACCGCACGTAGTCGGCCGCCGCGGAATCGAGTGTATCCAGAAGATAGCTGCCCAAGTGCTGTCGCGCGGGGCAGCTCACACGGTGGCGGCGCCAGATTTCGCCCAGGCTGTGAACTCCCATGTCACGGCGCGAGCTGATTTCGACAAGTGCCCGGGCCATCTGCGGTTGAGTCCGCAGCGCCATCTCGATGCGAGCCATTTCCTCCGGAGCGAGCGATTCGTCGAGGAATGCTTCGAGCTCGAGCTGTGTCAACGCACGCCCCTTAGCCATCGTCGGCCACTCCCTTCCAGTCATTCCTGATAGAGCTCGGGAAAAATCTCCTCCGGCACACCCTGCTTCTGGATCAGAGTTCTCATCCGTGCCAGAAAGTCGAACTTGAAGTTCGCCACCTGCTGCTCCGAGATCTCCAACTCTTCGGCCACGTCTTTATTGGCCCAGCCTCGGACGATCAGCAGCTCAATGCACTTCAATTTCGTCCAGTCCCCGCGTTCTTTCCACCGCGCGACCTGCTGCGACAGGGCCTCGACCAGGGCGTGTTCCTCGATCGACTGCCTTTCGACGCTACGCGCGATGCTGCTGGCCCCGCGCAGCGGCGACGACAATTCCCAGTCGCCGCTCGACTTCGTCCCCCCGGACAGCGGCAGCGCTGGCCGGCGCCCCTCGCGTCGTAAGTGATCGGTCAGCTTGTAGGCGCAGATGGAGAACAGGTAACTCTCTAGCGGGCGCCGCCCGTCGTAGTTCGGCAGGCTGGTTAGAAAGCCAATAAAGGCATCCTGCACAATGTCCTCGGCGGTTCCGCGACGACCGAGGCGACTTTCGACGAACGCCAGCAAACGCCCCTCATAGCGACCAATCAGTTCTTCCCAAGCGTCGCCGCAACCCCCTCGAATGCGTTCCACCAGCAGGGCATCCGCGTCGTGAGAAATCGTCATGCGAGGCTACGAGAAAACCGATGAGCTCCGTGCCGTGGGAACCCATCAAGAAAGGTATCGACTGGCTGAACCGTGCCGAGCAGGGCCACGCCGCCCCGCCATGACCGGGCCTACCCAGGCGTTCGCTCACATCCCGGGAATCCACTTCGCCAGCAAGACGCTGGCGGCCACGAGCGCCAGTATCGTCCCCGCGGTCACAAACTGCAAGCGCCTCGTGTAGTAGCCCTTGGTCGCCGTGTCGAGCTTGAAGTAGCTGAACAGAGTGCCCAGCAACAACAGGATGGCCCCCGCCGACAGCCCCGTTTGCACCAGCCGGCTACGGGACCGGATCTCCGACCAGCGCCGATCGATCTCCTGGCGGAAGGGTTCGTCGAACACCAGGAGGGCGTGGGCTTGATTCACCAAGCCCACTTGGGGTGAGGCAATCAGCTGTTCCTTGAACTGCTCCCGGATGACTCCGTGGGCGTGCAGTTCCTGGAGTGAGAAATGGACCTAGGCATCGGCATGCGACGTTCCCACTTGCTGTCGGATGTACTCCGCAACCGTTCGGCTTATTTCCTCGGCCAGATCCTCTTCCGACTTGCGCGGTGAAACGTGCGGCCCCGCCAATAAAGCGACCATGTAGTCGGCCCCTTCATAACGGGCAGGCAATTCCACCCATGCCGGTCGGTTCTTGGCCAGATAGGTGACCTCAGTGATGGTGTTCACGGGGGCTCGTGCGGCCACCGGCGTATCACCGTCCGTATCGGGAGACTCCGCCTGCACCTCCGCCGCATCGGCGCCGGAGGCATCCGACAACGAAGCCTCCGGCCGTGGAACATTCGGCAGCGGAGCATTCGACTCGGCCTCCGCCTCGGCCTGCGGCTCCTCTACTTGAACCTGTGCGGTGACCGCATCGGGCTCCTGCGCGCCGAGCAAGGGCACCAGCAGCGGGCCGGCGCCCAGTGCCGTCGCAAGCGCCACGGTGCGCATACCCAGCGCCATGCAGAGCGCGCCCAGGGTCGCGCTTAACACGCGGTGCGAACTATCCCAGCGAATCCACATTAGTCCGGCCACCGTCGGAATCAGAATCAGAGCGAGAATCAGCATGAAGTCTGTCCTTCCTTATGCCTCAGCCAACTTCCGCAACTCAGCGCGAGTCTGAGTATTCACCCAGGGCGACGACACCTGCAGTGCGATCGACATAGTTGCCGCCACCAACAATCCCCAGGGCTGCGGGTAGGGCCAGAAAATCTGCCAGATCAGCACCATCAGCACGGTGCCCAAGGTGGCACCCACGCTGAATCGATGATTCCGCAACGGATCGATTTGCATCCACCAGCGTACGATGAGGAAGAGCCCCGCAAAATACACCAGACATCCAGGCAGTCGCGGAGTTCCATCCGCGGCGAACAGCTCGCCAGATGGCTTCCATACGCGGGGAGTGTCGAATGTGCGCGGTGCGGACAGCGAGACGTCGAGGTACTGTTGAGCGGCGAATGCGGCACAACCCACACACAGCCCCACCAGTAATTGAGCAAACCGTCGGCGGACCGCGTCCTCTGGCTTTGCCTCCCATCCCT
>JBFWYF010000597.1:0-5156 GCA_050186685.1 Pirellulaceae bacterium | reverse complement strand
GGCGAGCGTTCCACCGTCGCGGGAGAGGGCAATGCCGTTGGGTCGCGTGATGCCCGTATCGACCGGAGCGACCTTGCCGGTTCGTGGATCGATGCGTGTCACCCCCTGAGCGCCGGTCTCGGTGATCAGGATGAACCCGTCCGGCGTGACGGCGAGATCGTTCGGCTTCACCCCTTCCGCGACGACTTTGATTTCGCCCGAGGCAACCTGGATCGAAATAACTCGGTTTTGGGCGCCTTGGCAGCCATACAGCAGCGAGCCATCGGGGCTGAACTCCAGCCCGCTCACCGATTCGGCGGCAATCGTCGTGCGGGATCCGTCGGCGGCACTGATCCGATAGATGGCGGGCGCTTTCATGTCGCAGAAGTACAGGTTGCCATCGTTGTCGGCACAGAGGGCATCGGCAAAACCGAGCTCGGCGGCGGCCACCTGCCAGGACGCGCCTGGCACCAGCAGCTTCAGCAGCGTCAGGTCTCCACCGAGGTCTCCGCGGGTGTCGTATACGGGCGAATGGGCCTCGGTTCGCCATAGCCAGCGCATCGCGTCCGGGAAACGCGAGCTGCCAAAATCGGCGTTATGAGCATAGCCTTCGGCCCAGTCGAAACGCACGTCGTATCCCATGTACTGCAGGGCCGAAGCCATCTGCTGGTTGGCCCACGGCCAGCTGCCGAAGGCGTTATCGACATCTCCGCTGGTATCGGCCATGTAGACGCGGATGGGTTTCGGTTCTGTCTTGCGCACCAGGGATGGGTAGGCGTTGCCCCCACGCAAGTGGGTGAAGCTGCCGACGCTGGAATACACCTTGCGGAACTGGTCCGGCCGTTCCCATGCCGCCGTGAAGGCACAGATGGCGCCGGAGCTCGAGCCGCCGATGGCCCGCAACTTCGGATCCGGTGAAATCCGATAGCGTTTCTCGACTTCGGGAAGGATCTCTTCCAGCAAGAATCGCGCGTATCGGTTGCCCAGGCTGTCGTATTCCAGGCTCCGGTTGGATGGCCGGTTTTTCGAGGACGGCTTGGAAAGGTCATGTCCGGGATTGAGGAACACAGCGATCGTCGGAGGCATCTCGCCGCGGGCGATCAGGTTGTCGAAGACCACGGGAATCCGCCACCTCCCGCGGACGTCGCGCATCCGCTCGCCGTCCTGGAATACCATCAGCGCCGCGGGCTGATCGGTCCGATATTGCGCAGGTACATAGATGGACCAGTCCCGGATCGTGCCGGCAAAGATCTGCGACTTCCAGGGCGGCATCTGCTCGACCGCGCCCTGCGGAACTCCGTCGCGGGGCACGGCGTCGGGATGAGGCTCCCACTTAGGTTTCGTTTCCACAAGGGGAAGGTGCGTCGATTCGACCTCCGCCGACCAGAGCCAGCGCAAGGCCTGCGGCAGGTCTTCGCCGGCCGCCTTGCCGCTGTGCCCCCCCTCGGTCATGACCAGCTTGTACGGATAACCGGCGAACTGCAGGGCGGCGGCCAGGTCCTGGTTCGCTAACGGCCAATTTCCGTGCAGGTTATTGAGGTCGTCGCGCCCCTCCTGCAGATAGACCCGGATCGGTTTGGGCTGAGCTTTCGTTTGGCGCACGAGTCCCGGATAGGCCCAGCCTCCGCGGATGTTGGTAAAACTGCCGATGTGGCTGAGGACCTTGCCGAACTGCTCGGGCTGTTCCCAGGCGACGGTAAAGGCACAGATGCCGCCGGACGAAATCCCACAGACCGAACGGTCCGCAGGATGCGGCGAGACATGCAGCCCCTTCAGCGCTACCGGCAGGAATTCCTCGCACAGAAAGCGAGCATATCGGTCGCCCAGTGAATCGTATTCAAACGACCGATTACTCCGATCCTGCGCCCCCGGCTTGACCGCCGGGACGGTCCCCGGGTTGACGAACACCGCAATCGTCACGGGCATGGCTTGCTGGTGAATCAAGTTGTCGAGCACGACGGGCACCCGGAATGCTCCGGTCGGATTCGCGTAGCCCGCTCCGTCCATGAACACCATGAGATTTGCCGGTTGGCTGGGCCGATATTGGGCTGGCACATAGACGCTGTACTGCCGCGTCGTGCCAGGAAAGATCTGGCTGTCGGAGAACGTGCCACTCGTCATGGTCCCGCGGGGCACGCCGTCCTGGACGACTCGGTCCGGATGGTCTTCCCCGCGCGTAGGATTTGATCCCAACAAGCCGGCCACCACGAGCACGATGAAAGATCCCGTCACACACCGGAACGACTTCACCCAGCCATCTACACGGGACAGATGCGCACGAGGGATCATCGCTGACTCTCCCACACCGTTCGTTCGAGAAGTAGAGTGCTTCGTTCCATGGGACGGCCAAAAGAGGTCCGCCGGGTTCCGGCGGTTCTGTGTCTGTCTTGGCCCGCACTAGCTGGCGCCCGTAACGTATCCAATGACCGCACGAGTGTACCGCTAAACGGTGCAGGAAACGAGCAGCTCGGAGATAGTCCGCGTACGGCTGCACTGGGTCGCTGCCTTCTCTCCCTCGGAAGTACTGTGATGGCGAGCCCTTCGCCGGGGGGCAAAGGCGACCGCAGCCGTTGACCTGTCGGCTCGCCCGCGCAGCCGCTGCGCGAACAGCGCATTCGGGAAAAAGACATCTTTCCATCGACTGGGGGGACGCATCTAATGGTGAGCTAACTGGCACGGCCATCGGACGGCGTCTAGCCAGATACTGCTCATGTGCACTCCTGTCAGTACCACCCATTTTCATCTCGTTCGCTGGCTGCGGCCTGCGCGGTGGTTCGCCGCGGCGGACCTGATTTGCGCCCGCAAGGAGTCCGACGAGGTTGCTGGCTGCGAGCGTCTGGCGGCGGCGGGCTGTTGCGGGGCGTGGGCGCTGTGGCCGGTGCTGCGTACCGATGTGCTCGATTGGAGCCACATGCTGTTAGCCGTGGCATGTGGCGGAGCGATTCTATTAGCTCAGCGGCATCTGCGGGTGCTGCGCCGGTTGCGCCGAGTCGAGAGCGCACTCGCCCGCTACAAGGCCGAGTGCCAACGGGCTCAGAAGGTCCTGGCGGAAAATCAGGCACATCTGCGGCTGGCGCTGCAAGCGTCCGCGACCGGTACCTGGGAGTGGGATCTGTTGAGTCAGACAGTGCGCTGGTCGCCCGAGTGCCATACGATTTTTGGAGTACGGCCGGAGGAGTTTGACGGAACATCGGCCGGCGCGACGCAACGGATCCACGAGATCGATCGCCAGCGCGTGACGCATGCGGTGCAAGAAGCGATCGATCGGCAGGCGGCTTGGGACGGTGAGCACCGTATTGTGCGGCCCGATGGAGCGGTCCGCTGGGTGCGGGCCTTGGGGCGCGCGCTGTACGACGACCAGGGACGCGCCTTGCGGATGTTCGGCACGATCGAAGACGTGACGCAACGCAAGCAAGCGGAACGCGAGCACGAGAAGCTCAGGTGCCTGGGAGAGGCCACCAGTGACTTGATTGTCACCAGCGATCTGCAGGGTAAGCTGACATACATGAACGCCGGGGGACGCCGCCTGCTCGGATTGGCTGCCGATCAGGACGTCAGGGAGCTGCAGTTCGAAGCGTTTCTCGCACCCGAGGTCCGGTCGCGCTATCGCGACACCGTGTTGCCGGCGGCACAGAGGGACGGCTGCTGGGCAGGTGATCTGCGACTGTGCGGTCCGGCGAACACGCGGCTCGATGTGCATTGCTTCACATTCCTGATTCGCGATCAGGAAACGGGTGAACCTTGGTGCTTCGGCAACATCTGTCGGGATGTGACAGAGAGCCGGGATGCCGAACGGGTGTTGCGCGATCGGGAAGCCCACCTCCGTCTGGCGCTGGAGGCATCGGTCGCGATCAGTTTCGAGTGGGAGATCCCGCACGATCGTGTCCGGCGGCTGTACAGTCCCGAGCTGGCGTTGCCACCGACGGATGACGGAACGTTCGCGAGTTTCCTGGAAGTCGTGCATCCGGACGACCGTCCGCACTTGCAGTCGAACTTGGAGATTGCGCTGACGTCCTCCGATGGGACGTATGTCTCGGAGCATCGTGTGGTGCGGCCCAACGGCGAGATTCGCTGGCTGGGCGAGCGGGGTCGGATCGAATTCGACAGCGAGCATCGCCCGCTTCGGTTGATCGGAATCGCCAGGGACATCACCACGCAGAAGCATGCCGAGGAATCGCTGCGCAACAGCGAAGCAACGCTACGCAGTTTCTACGAGAGTTCGCCCCTGTTAATGGGCGTGGTGGAATTGTTGGACGGCGACGATTCTGACATCCTCCACGTTTACGACAGCCCGGCCGCGGAACGGTTCTTCGGGAGTCCGGCGGGGCGCACGGCAGGTCGATCCGCCCGGTCGTTAGGCGTTCCGGCCGAGATCATCGCGCTGTGGGTGCGTTGCTACCGGGAGAGCCAGCGGACTGGGAAGCCGGTGCGGTTTGAGTACGAACATCCGGGGCCGCCGAGTCCCGTCTGGTTCTCGGTCGTGGTTGCGTGCATCGGCCCTGCGGAGCCAAATCGCGTGCGATTTGCCTACACGGTCGAAGACGTGACGCAGCGCAAGCGCGCGGAACAGGAACTGCGGGAGCGGGAAGAGCTGCTGAAGACCGCCACCGACGCGGCGGACCTGGGCATCTGGGAACTGGACGTGGCCAGCGATACGACACCGAAACGCACGATTCGACACGACCAGATGTTCGGCTTTCACGAACTGCAGCCCAGCTGGGGGCGAGCCATCGCCGAGCGGCACGTGCTGGACGAAGACAAGCCTCGCTTCCGCGAGGCGTTTGAACGCGCAATGGAGTCGGGCATCTTGTCGTTCGAGGTACGAGTACGCTGGCCGGACGGCACCGTTCACTGGATCGCGCCGCTCGGTCGCGTTTACTATGACGACCAAGGCCGGGCCGTGCGTATGGCCGGCGTCGTGGCGGACATCACGGAGCGCAAGCGAACCGAGGAACGGCTGAGGGAAGCGGATCGGCGCAAGGACGAGTTCCTGGCGATCCTCGCGCACGAACTCCGCAATCCGCTGGCACCGATCCGCAATGGCCTGCAACTGCTCCGGTTGCGTCAGTCCGACCCGGCCACCACTCAGCGCACGTATGCCATGATGGAGCGGCAGGCGGACCACATGATCCGCCTGGTGGACGACTTGCTGGAAATCACGCGGATTACGCGGGGAC
>JBFWYF010000596.1:0-5161 GCA_050186685.1 Pirellulaceae bacterium | reverse complement strand
CGTCCTACGATGATATCGGGAACGTCGTCGAGGCTCACACGTCAGAGTTCAAAGTCGACCGGCGCGGCCCCGTGCGCGTGCTGTCCTTCTATAACCTGCTGGTGACGGCTGGGCCGTCGAAAGGACACCAGGTGCCAGCGACTCAATCGTATATCTACCGCTTTGATGGCAAGGTGTTTACGGAGGTGTGGGGCCTGCTCGAGGGGGACGACGGCCCTCCGCGCATGATGCACTGGCGGTACATCGCTCCCCGAGAGCCGTGATTTACGACGGCGAGCGAGGTCCGCCTGGCACTCGCGGCTCGCGTAAAACTTCATCCGGCGCGACGGCTGACTAGCCCGCCGGGTTTATTGCCGAACAGTGGTGCAGCGTCCCCATATCCCGCGTGTCGTAACCGGGCAATTCGCTGATTAGTCGACGGTACGCAGCGGATCGAAGCAGAGCGACGAGCGCCTGGATGCGGCGATCTCCGGCCAACGATTCCGAAAAGCAAAGATCACAGCTTTCCAGTTGTACGGACAGGAATTGCAGGCCGGCATCTTCGCACACAAGCTGCACGCAGACCCCGGCGTCCGCCCAACCGGAGCGAATGGCTGTCGTGACGCCCCAATGATCGCTGGCGATGTAGCGGACGTTCTGCTGCGCTGGAAGCAGCCGGTCGAGGCATGCACGAGCCGCCGAGCCGACTTCGCGGCCCACCCAGCGCGGGTTGGAGCGCAAGAGCCCGCGCACCGTGCGAGCGGAAGCCCCGCCTGCGACGGCGATTCCCTCCTGCCAGTCCATGGCCCGCAACAGCGCATAGCCTCCCCCGAGCCGTTCGCGGACCACCCGCTCGTTCTCCTGCTGGAGCCCGACAGTGGCGTAGTGCAGTCCGGCGACGTGAACCAGGCCCGCCTGAAGCAGGTCGAGCGCGTCACCGCTGGACCGCGTCAGCACGATTAACCTCAATCCGGAAACTCGCTGATACTCCGAGGCGAGTAACCCGGCGGCCGGATCGCACGTGGCCAGGACCAGCGTCTCGCGAGCCCGTTTCCCGGCCGGCTCCGCTGGTCCCTCCATGCCGGCGATTCCATCATGGCCGGCGTTTACGGAACCCGTCCTTTCGACTGGATAAGCCAGCCAGCGACCTTGCACCTCTGCTTGCCAATAACGCCAGGGGCTGCGGGGAGGTAACCAAGCCCAGCTGACTGCGGACAACGGGGTTGCCGAGGACCCAAACAACGCTTCGACGGACACACCGAACACTTCCGCCAGCGTCAAGGCGGTCGCCACGGATGGGATCAGCCGTTCCCCCTCGATGGCACTGACGGCCGTCCGGGAAATGCCCGCTCGTTCGGCCAACTCCGCTTGGGCCCAGCCGCGCTGCATACGAAAAGAACGGACGCAATTCGCTAATCGTGTGGTTGACATGATCGTGGCATCTTACGACAGTATCGTGACGTTCGTCCAGCGGAGCCGCGGTCGGGGCGCGGTGGCGGGCGAATTCTGAGAGGACCGGACGCCTGGGCCCGCCTTCTAGCGCAACGCCGGCCGCGGTGAGCCGACGAGTGCCTCGAGCAGTTCCGTGCGCCAACGATGCTGTTCGCGATCGTAGACACCGAAGCCGGCACCGAATTCCCAGTAGGCCCAGATCCATCCCCGTCGTTCGGCTTCCCGGACGACGGCACGGGTCCAGCGGACTCGGCTCCCCATATCCGCTTGCTGGTAGACGCCGAATTCACCGAGATAAATAGGTCGCCGGTGCGACTGGGCCCAACGCTCCGCCTTCGCAAAGATCGCGGCCAATTCCCGCTCGTCCGACGGACTGCCCCACCGGCGGCCAATCCATTTGTCTGAGCCCTCCACCCACGAGGCTCCCTGGTGCGTGAACGGAAACGGCAGGTAAAAGTGGACGGTGACGATCAGATTCGAATCATGGGGTACCTGGAATTCGTCCAAGGCGTCGATGCCATTCCACCAGGCCGGTCCCACAATGACAGGGCGCGTGCGATTCGACATGCGGACTGCTTTCAGCAGTGCCGGGAGTGTCCGATTCCAGCGCCCTTCCTCGTTCAGCCGCCCGTGCGGCTCATTCATCAGCTCGAAGTACAGCCAGTCGCCGCGATTCCGGTAACGGGTCGCAATCTGCTCCCAGATCGCCACCGCCCGGGGCAACTCCTCGTCGGGTGTGTTGTCGAGTTCATCGTAGTGGTGAACATTCAGCACGACACGGAGTCCCTGCGCCTGAGCCCGATCGAGTACCCAGTCGACACGCTCGGCAAAACGTGGGTCAATCGAGTAAGGCGGCCGCTGGGAGGCATGTGCCGACCATTTCGTGGGGACTCGGACGTGACTAAAGCCGGCCTTACGGATCAGTTCAAAGAACTCGCTGGCGAGCACCAAGCCCCAGTCGCCCTCGCGCGGAGCCTCGAGGGCGTTACCCAGATTCACACCGCGGCCAAGGGCGCGATGCGCCGCGACAATGCCTTCGGCAGCCGCAACTTCCTTGACCGCGGAGCGGCTCGCCCGCTCGTCCCCTTCGAGTCGCAGGCCACCGGCAAGAACACCGATACACAGGACCCACCTTACGACTCGACCGGCATCCTTACACATGAACACTCGCCCCCAGCATCCTTGAGTTCTGACAGTCTCTTACTTTACTCGAGGCAGACGCACCACGCAGTTCTGCAGCAACCCAAGTTGCTCGACATGCCCTGTCACGTTCTCGCCGGACTGGGGGTCGACGAACAATAAGTGCATATGCGTCGATGTAGCCGGATGCGTGATATCCCCCACCGCATCGACGGCGTAAATTCCGACCACGGCACCGGTCAGACGTTTGAGATCCGCCTCATACGGCTGAAGCTCCGGTGGCAAAGCGCGCTTATGCAGCCGGGCGTGCAACGGGCAGGCGCCATGAATGACGTGCAGGCTGACATCGCTGAATTCGCCCTCGATCAGGAAAGGGAATGGCTGCGACACGATGAGTCCACACTTTCGAGCCAGCGTCATGATATGTGTGTCGAACTCGGCTGGCGCGACGGGGGCATTCACTGAGTGGGTTGTCCAACTCGGTACATAGCTGCCGACCAGGAGAGTTGCTTCGAGGTCGAGCGACTCGCTTTCCACAGTCAACCGACCGGCAGACGCGACCCGCGTCGTGGTGACTTTCCCGTCGCGAATGGTGACTTCTCCCTGAAGACCGGCGAGCGCAGCGACACCGTAGAAGTGCGGGTGCGCCGTAAGATAGTTGAGTCGCACTCGGCCCTGATCTTGTTGCTGACCGATGGCTTCCCGCATCTTACCGTACTGCACAATTTTGCCGTTCCAAATCGAATGCTCGTCGGCTGGGGTCACAGTAACCAGCGAGATGCCGACGACGGACACAATCACAAAGCAACGTACGAAGCCGGGGGTCATGGCGATTGCTCCTCTGAGTAGGCGGCCCGAGCGCGGTCTGGATCCGTGTTGGGTGCAAGGGCAATGCCGTGAGTTGTTTCACGACAGGATACGGCAGAATTCCGTCATTTCAGCTGGCTCCTTCAGCGGCGGGCCATGTGAGTTTCCGCGAAAGTCGCGAACTTTACGCGGCATTAGCGCAGCAGTGTCGGCACCGTGGTCCACGGCAGGTAATCGTAGTTATCGGTGACGGACCCGCGCGCCCGGGAGCGGATCGGCACGGGCGAAATCGCGCAAGCTGCGCGCTAGGGTCGGCTGGAGAATGACTGCCATACGTGGTTGGCCACGCAATCGGGGCCGTTTCCGGGCGAATCGGGGTCACAGACGAAGGCGGCATTCGAGTTGCTTTGGCTGGCGTTCCGCCCGGTGGCGTTCTGGCCCTGCGAACGACTGGAGCGCATGGCAGGACGACACCCTGGCATGGGAGGGCGGGGCATATGGCCACAGTATCCGACTCGACGGCACCCGCGTGCGCGGCTCAGCCATTCGTGCGGTGGTTTGACGAGATCACGTGGCAGGACGTGGCGCTGGTCGGGGGCAAGAACGCGTCGCTGGGCGAATTGTGCCGGGAGCTAGGTCCGCGGGGCGTGAACCTGGCGGAAGGGTTCGCCATCACGGCCGAAGCGTACCGGTTGTTTCTCCACGAGAATCGCCTGGACCGCCAGATCCGCTGTTACCTGGCGGGCCTCGATGCCCGGGACATTGCGACGCTGCAGGATCGAGGGCGGAGGATCCGGCAGGCCATTCTGGCGGCGGAGTTGCCGGTGGCCCTTCGCGAGCCCATTCTCACCGCGTACCGGCGATTAAGTGGCGGAGAACAGCCTGTCGACGTCGCCGTGCGCAGCAGCGCCACAGCCGAGGACCTGCCCGATGCGAGCTTCGCGGGACAGCAGGAGACGTATCTCAATGTGCTGGGCGAGCCCGCGCTGCTCGAATGTTGCCGGCGGTGCTTTGCTTCGCTGTTCACGGATCGTGCGATTTCGTATCGCCAGGACAAAGGCTACGACCATTTCCGGGTTGCGCTCTCCGTTGGCGTGCAACGGATGGTTCGGTCGGATCGTGGCGCGGCGGGGGTGATGTTCTCGATCGACACCGAGACCGGCTTTCGCGATGTTGTGCTCATTAACGCTGCCTACGGATTGGGCGAGAACGTCGTGCAGGGGGCTGTGAATCCGGACGAGTACTACGTCTTCAAGCCGACTTTGCTCGGCGGATTCCGGCCGATCCTGCAGAAGAAGGTGGGCACGAAGGAATTCAAGCTGATCTACGACACGGGGGGCGGCAGGATGGTGCGAAACGTACCCGTGCCATCCGAAGATCGGCTGCGGTTCGCGATCGACGATGATGAGATCTTGCAGCTCGCCCGTTGGGCCTGCTCGATTGAAGAGCACTACTCAGCGCGGCGGGGCGGCTACACGCCCATGGACATCGAATGGGCCAAGGACGGGCAGAACGGGAAGCTGTATATCCTGCAAGCGCGGCCGGAGACGGTTCAGTCGCGGCGCCCGGCTCAAAAAGTATCCGTGTATGCACTCGGCGGAAAATCGCGGGTCCTGGCAGAGGGCCGCAGTGTCGGCGAGAAGATCGCTCGCGGGCCCGTACGGATCATTCGGCAGGTCGAGCATTTGGACACCGTCCAGCCAGGCGACATCCTGGTTACCGACAAGACCGATCCGGATTGGGAGCCGACGATGAAGAAGGCGGCGGCGTTCGTCTCGAACCG